>DATGYF010000346.1:0-1785 GCA_035298145.1 Terriglobales bacterium
GTCTTGGCCTTGTGGATGGTGATCGTTTTCACGGTTAGCTAACTAATATTAGCTAACAAGAGCAGACCGGACAAGTGAAGAATTCGGCAACAAAGGGGGCTGCTGGACCTGCCTTGGCTATCCAGAAGGGACAACCAGTTCTAGGCGTTGGTCTTCAGCATCTGCTCGGCGTGCTTGCGCGAAGTCTCGGTCAGCTTGGCGCCGCTCAGCATGCGAGCGACTTCCTCCGTGCGCTCGTCGCCGGTTATGAGGTGGACGCCGGTCCGGGTGCGTCCGCCGACCGTCTTCTTTTCAATCAGGTAGTGATGGTCGGCGAAGGTGGCGATCTGGGGCAGGTGGGTGACGCACAGGACCTGGTTCGACCGCGACAGGCTCTTCAGCTTCTTGCCCACAGCCTCGGCGGCCCGGCCGCCGATTCCCGTGTCGATTTCATCGAAGACCAGGGTGCGCTGCGCTCCGGAAATGCGTTTCCTGCCGGATGAAGCCTCAACGCTCGCCTTAAGAGCCAGCATGACGCGCGACAGTTCACCGCCGGAAGCGATGTGTTCCATCTGGCGCAAGGGCTCACCGGGATTGGTGGCGATCATGTACGCCACCTGATCAAAACCTAACGCCGTCCAGTTCCCCTCTTCGTCGGTGCCGCTGACTTCAATCCGGAAAGTGGATTTCATGGCCAGATCGTTGATCTCGGCCTCGACCAGCTTCTCCAGTTTGCGCGCGGCTTCGTAGCGCTTCTTCGAAATGGTGCGGGATGCTGCGAGGTACTCCTCGGCCGCATGCTCCAACTCGCCGCGAAGCTGGCGGAGCACTTCATCTTTGTTCTCCATCTCCGAGAGTTTGCGGCTGACCTCGGCGCCGTGCTTGATTACGTCTTCGAGTGTAGGACCATATTTGCGCTTGAGCCGGTCCATGGCGGCGAGCCGGTCTTCCACCTCCGCCAGGTGTTCGGGAGAGGCCTCGATGCCGCCGGCATAATCGCGCAGGCTGGCGCCGACGTCTTCCACGCTGATGCGGGCGGTTTCGAGCGTGGCCATGGTCTCCTGGAATCTGGGCTCGTAGCGGGCCAGTTCCTCGATGTGCTTTTGCGCCGCGCGCAATGACGCGGCCGTCGAGGCGTTGCCTTCGTACAGCAGATCGAAGGCATTCATGGCCGCGCTGTGGATTTTCTCCGCGTTGGCAAGGACGCGCTTCTCGGTTTCGAGGTGTTCGTCTTCTCCCGGCTGCAGCCTGGCGTCCTCGATTTCACGCGCCTGGAAGGTCCAAAGATCGAGCAAGCGTAAGCGGTCCTGTTCATCGCGCTGCAGTTCTTCGATGCGACTGTTGATGTTCTTCCACTTGGAAAATGCTTCCGCGGTCACGTCCAGTTGAACATTGGCGAAGGTGTCGAGCAGGCGGAGGCGCGTTGACGCGTCGAAAGAAAGTAAAGACTCGTTCTGGGCGTGAATAGTGGCGAGGTACGGAGCCAACTGGCGCAACACGGCAACCGTGGCCGGCTGGTTATTGACGAACACTCGGCCCTTGCCGCCAGATGCAATCTCGCGCCGGAGGATGACCGATTCGTCTTCCTGGTCTGGGTCGATACCGTTGTTTTCGAGAATTCGTGCGACGGTCTTCTCCGCCCCGCCTTCAACTTCAAAGACGGCGGAAATCGTGGCTTTGTCGGCCCCGGCGCGAATCACGTCCGCGGAGGCTTTGTCGCCGAGAAGAAGCGCCAGGGCATCAATGAGGATGGATTTTCCCGCGCCGGTTTCGCCGGTCAACAGGTTGAGACCGGGCGCGAACTCT
>DATGYF010000347.1:0-9365 GCA_035298145.1 Terriglobales bacterium
CGCACCCGCTCCTGGGGAAACACGTTCAGATAAGGCGACTGCTCCAGTTGTACAGCCAGAGCTTGTTTCAGAGTTCCATCGAAGACGGCGTCACCAGTGGTGTTGACGAAATCGGTGAGCAGGATGGAATCCTTTTCCGTCAACGCACCCGCGCGGCGGGTGTAGAAAAAGCCGCCAATGCCGATTGCGACCGCCAGCAATGCAGCCGCCGCGATATACCATCGCTTTCGGTTCGCCGGTGCTGCCGCAATAGCTGGAGCGGACGAGGCCGGTCCCGAGATTGCGGACACGGGTTGCACCGCCGGAGCCGAGGGCGGCGCCGCCACTGCAACCGGACCCGAAGGCGACGAACCCGTCGGAGTTGACACGCTTACCGACGAACTCTTGCCCGAATCAATCTCGCGCTTCAGCCGCTTCAGGTCGCCGCGCATTTCCGACGCAACCTGGTAGCGCAAGTCACGGTCTTTCTCCAAGGCTTTGTTGATGATGCGTTCCAGCTCCGCCGGCAGATTCGGATTCAGCCGCACTGGGGCTGTGGGCGCGCGGTTCAGGATGGCGTCAAAAATTACCGCAGAGGTATTTCCGGTAAAGGGTTGACGCCCGGTGGACATTTCATAGAGCACCGCGCCAAAGGAAAACAGGTCAGTGCGGGCGTCCAGCTCTTCGCCCCGCGCCTGCTCCGGGGACATGTAGGCGACAGTCCCCACCGTGCTGCCCGGGCTGGTAAGGTGCGCCGCATCGATGGCCGCGGTTGCGAATGATGCGCCCACAGGTTCCAGTTCCGGCATCGGCCGCCCCGACACTTTGGCCAGCCCGAAGTCGAGAATCTTGGCCTGTCCGCGCTTGGTGAGAAATAAATTCGCCGGCTTCAGGTCGCGATGCACGATGCCTGCGGTGTGCGCTACATCCAGCGCATCGGCAATCTGCACCCCGAACTCCACCAGTTGATCAATCGAGATCGGCTTGCCTTCGATGCGGTACTTCAGGGTCGTGCCATCGAGATATTCCATCACGATGTACTGGCGGTCTTCGTCTTCGCCGATGTCGTAGATGGTGCATATATTGGGATGATTGAGGGCTGACGCCGCTCGCGCCTCGCGCCGGAAGCGCTCCAGGGCCTGCGGGTCTCTTGCCAACTCGTCGGGCAGGAACTTCAGGGCCACACGCCGCCCCAGGCGCAAATCCTCCGCCTCGTACACCACACCCATGCCGCCCCCGCCCAGTTTTTGCGAGATGCGGTAGTGCGATATGGTTTTCCCGATCATAATTCCAGTAGGTCGGCCATGTTAGGCTGCGGGCCGCGGCAAGTCAATTTGGCCAGCGTGGAAGACGGGCGTCCCGCCCCTCCCGCAGTTGTTCCCAGCACACAAATGTCGAGGTGCACTCGACCCGAACGGGTCCGAGACCAGTCCTCAAACGATCTGTCTTGATTTATAGCGTGTGCAGGTATGCCAGCAAATCCTTGACCTGCGATTGCGACAGTGTCTGGCCGAAGGCCGGCATCATGTTGCGGCCGGTCACGATGATTTCGCCCACGCGCTCGTCGTTCGCCGGCATTCCACTTTCCGACAGGAACTGTTTCTTGAAGACTCCCTGCAAAGTGCGCGCCTTCTTATCGCGGGACGAGTAAGGCTCGTGGCAGCGATCGCAGTACTGGTCGTAGAGCCGCCGGCCGGCGGCCTGTTGCGGGTTCAATCCCAGTTCAGCGTCGCTTTTTCGGCGCTGCACATCGCAACCACTGGACAGGGCCAGGGCAACAGCCACGGCGAGAGCCTGCCAATTCCTGAAAGCTGATGCCATTCGTTCCTCGATCATCTGATGCAGTACTCGGCACTCTGCATTTGGCGCAGCCAAAAGGCATTGGCCAATTGCTAATTGCTAATTGCTAAGTGCCGGCGCGCGGCGCGGAAGTACAATAGTAGAGCAATCCCATGCCCGCCGCCGTCAAACGCGTCACCGTCAAACGAGTGTATGAGAAGCCCGCTCGCGGCGACGGCTATCGCGTTCTGGTGGACCGGCTCTGGCCCCGCGGGTTGAGCAAAAGCCAAGCCGCGCTGCACAGTTGGTTGCGCGACCTCTCACCTTCCGACCAACTACGCCGCTGGTTTCACGCCCGTCCCCAGGAGTGGCTGGGTTTCCGCAAACGCTATCTCAAGGAACTGGCGTTGCCTCAGGCCGCGGAGGCTCTTAACCAACTTTACCGCCTCGCCCAGCGGAAGAAAAATCTTACCCTTCTTTACGCCTCCCGGAATGAGCTGCACAACAACGCCGTGGTCCTGAAAGACCTGCTGGACGGAATGCGCAAGCCGCCCACCGGCACCGGCCCGGGCGCGGTGCGCGCGCTGCGCCATCGCCAGGCCAAGCGCATGCCGCGATAGATTCTGCTCGTGTGGGTCGGGCTGGTGCGGGTCGGACACTCCAAGTCGAAGGGAGTTTCCGACCCACACGACTAGCAACTTCATTTCCTGGGCTTGCCGTCGTCGAGAATCTGGTCAACGATGTTGTCGATGGTTTCGTTGATGCGTTTGTCCGGCAGGTTGAAGTTGTTCGACAGGATGGAAAACGCCACTCGCTCGCCGCGATTGGTGGTGGCATAGCCGGACAGCGTCTTGACTCCGCCGAGCGAACCGGTTTTAGCCTGCACCCGCCCTTGCACGTCCACATTCTTGAAGCGACTGGAGAGAGAACCGTCGGTGCCGGAGAGAGGCAGGGTATCGCGGAAACTGGCACCCCAGGATTGCGAGTCGGCGTAGCGCAGCAACTGGACCACGGCGCGCGGTGTCACCAGATTTTGCCGCGAGAGTCCGGAGCCATCGTAAAACGCATACTGATCGCCCGTGATCCCGGCCTGGTTGAGGAATCCGCGAAGCACTTCGAGGCCGCCTTCGACCGTGCCCGCGGTGCCCTTTTCCCTGCCCAGCAACCGCAGCAGGATTTCCGCATGCAGATTCTGGCTGACTTTGTTGATGACCCGCACATCTTCAATCAGCGGCCGGGATTGATAGCTGGCCAGCACCAGAGGCTGGTTCTGCAAGGCGCGCGAGGGCTCGTCTCCACCGCGTGCAGCGGCCGAAGCCGTGATCGTAAGAGTGGACAGGCTGGACAATTCCGTATGCCGCGTCTTCTGTTTGCCGTACACCGCAATGCCACGCACTTCCAGCAGATGGCGGAACAACTCGGCCGCAAACTCCGCCGGATCTTCGATGGCGAGGGCCTCGTTGGCCCCCGCGTCTCCCAGCGGCATGTTGCCCCAGAGAGTCAGCGTGATAGCGCCGGGCTCACGATTGATAAAGATCTTCCGGCCCGTGCCCGCGGGCGTGGTCATGATCCGATTGTCAATGCGGTAGTAATCGGCAAAAGGCGTAATGCTGACGAAGGCGCGATCGCCCGCCCGATCGGCGGGCAGGATGTTCACGAAAATCACATTGTCGTTGATGGTAAGCGCGGAGACGGGAGCGCCGTCCGCCCACACCAGATCGTCCTGCGTCCAACCTTCGCCGTAGCGTTCGAAGGCGAAATAGGAGTCGTCGGCAATGATGTCGCCGTCCACATACTTCACGCCTTTTTGGGCCAGCGTGTCAGCCAGTTGCTCGAGCACGCGAATGGGATGGTTATTGCGCTCGGTATGCAGAGCGTAGGGCAACTCGCGGCCGGAGAGATTGGGGTCGCCACGTCCCACCAGCACCAGGTCTCCGGTAAGTCGTCCGTGAGTGTCGAGGGTGCCGTTGGTTTCGACCGTGGTGTGAAAAGTGTAATCCGGCCCGATCAGGGCCATGGCCGCCGCGGTGGTGAAGAGCTTGGTGTTGGAAGCGGGTGTGAACAGTTTGTCCGCATCGCGGGCATACAGCACCTTGCCGGTGGAGAGCGAAACTACTTCGATGCCCCAAAAGCCACGCGCCAGGTCGGCAGGCTCAAGAACAGCGGCGACGCGTTTGTCGAGCGCTTTATGGGAGGCGGCCTGCAGTTGCGTGCACAGCAACAGGCACAGCGCAAGCCGCGGAAAGAGGCGCATATGGCGCATGGCAAGCTGATTGTAGCACCGCAGATTGGGCGCGTAGCACGTGGAGACAGCCGCCCCCGGCTGTCTGGTGGAGCGCAGCTCGACAGACTTTTCTGTTCCTGCAGAGCCAAAAAACAGCCGAGCCTGGCTCGGCCGGACAGCCGACGGCGGCTATCCCCACGCAGGTATTCACGCTGGTACCCGAGTCAAAATCAAAGTCAAAGGCGTCGGGCAGAGCCTGCCTTGAGCGAAGTCGAAGGGAGTCTCCGGCCCACACTCCCGCACAGGGGGGTAGAATCGCTGGCATGCGCCCTGTCTTCGAGTGGCAGATCGGTTCCCGTGCGTTGCAACTGGGGAAACGCACGCTCATCATGGGCGTGGTCAACGTCACTCCCGACTCATTCTCCGACGGCGGGGCTAACTTCGATCGCGATCGCGCCGTCGAATATGCGCTCAAGCTGTTGCAGGACGGTGCCGACATCATCGACGTAGGCGGAGAATCCACGCGCCCGGGAGCGAAAGTGGCATCTGCGACCGAGTCCGGCGTGACCGAGAAGGAAGAATTGGACCGGGTCATTCCGGTGATTTCGGGTGTGAAGAAGAAAAACCCTCAGGCGGTTATCTCAGTCGATACCTACAAGTCGGGCGTGGCCCGTGCCGCCGTGAAAGCGGGAGCAGAGATCGTCAACGACGTCAGCGGGTTTCTCTGGGAC
Organism: Terriglobales bacterium; assembly: GCA_035298145.1. Lineage (GTDB taxonomy): Bacteria > Acidobacteriota > Terriglobia > Terriglobales > Acidobacteriaceae > JAIQFF01. Next base: position 4,714 of record DATGYF010000347.1, read on the forward strand.
GCGCAAATGAAGAAGACGCTGGCGGAGCTGAAGTGCGGGGCTGTGCTGATGCACATGCGCGGACGTCCCCAGGAATGGAAAACGTTGCCGCCTTTGACTGACGCGGTGACCGTGGTCAAGCGCGAACTGCGGGAACGCTCCGACGCCGCCGTGGTTGCGGGCATGAAACGGGAGCGGATGGTGATCGATCCCGGCTTCGGATTCGGCAAGAACCGGGAAGAAAACTATCCGTTGCTCAGGCAACTGGAGGAGTTCCATCAGCTTCGTTTCCCGCTGCTGGTGGGCGTTTCGCGAAAATCTTTCATCGGCCGCGCCGTGGCGCGCAGTGGGACCGACGCGCCGGTCGCCGACCGGCTTTACGGGACCCTGGCGGCGGAAGCCGTGGCCATCATGAAGGGCGCGCACATCATCCGCACCCATGATGTGCGCGCCTGCGCGGACACGGTGCGGATTGCCGACCTGGCGAGCTAAGGCTCAACATGACGCTACTCCGCGCGGCATGCATCGGCGAACTTGCGGATGATCTCAGAGTCCAATTTCCGGTTCCACGCCATGCCTATGTCCCACTCCGCATAGCCGCTGTGGACGGGGGCAAACTTCACTCCGCTCACATGCATCGCCCGGGCGGCTTTGGGAACGAGGGACACGCCAATGCCGGCGCTGACCAGGTTCAGGATGGTAAACATGTCGTTCGGTTCATAGACAATCCTCGGAGTGAATCCGGACCGGTCGCATAGGCTGATGCAATGGTCGTGATACGTGGCCGAGACACCGCGATCGATCAGAATGAAGGGCTGGTGTTGAATCCCTTTCATGGTCAGAGACCCGGTGAACTTCTCCGCGGTGGCAATGGTAAGGCGTTCCGTCAGTACCTTGCGCACCGCGACCAGGGGGTGCTTGACCGGCAGGCGCACGAAGCCGACATCGAGGCGGCCATCGATCAGGGCCTCGATCTGGCGGAGCGTGGGCATGTCGGCAATCTCGATTTCAACTCCGGGAGCGCTTTCGCGAAACTTCACCAGAGCGCGGGGAACCAGGCTGTGCACAGTGGACATGCCCACGCCGAGGCGCAGTTTCCCGCGCTCGCCACTGCTGGCGCCGCGCGCGGCCTCGAAAGCCGCCTCCAGGTCGTGGATAATTCTGCGCGACTCCTTGTAGAACATCGCGCCGGCCCGGGTAAGCGCAACCCCGCGCCGGTTGCGCGCCAGCAGCGGCCCGCCGATCTTTTCTTCCAGGCTCCGCATGCGTTTGCTCAGCGCGGGCTGTGAAATGTGGAGGCGCGCCGCCGCCCGGCCGAAATGCAGCTGTTCGGCGAGGACGGCAAAAGAGGCCAGTTCCTGGGTTTCCAGTGCCATAATTGGAAGTTATCACAGGCTTCCAAACATTTCATTAGACGAATCATCACCTGGGTCATCTACTATCAGGAGAGGGGTGATCGGTATGTCGTTAACGGCCTTCATAGGCATCGTGGCAGCTTTTTGCACGACCGTGGCGTTCGTGCCGCAGATTGTAAAACTGCGCAAGCAGGGTGGCCGCGGGTTGTCGTACGCAATGCTTCTTCTTTATCTCACGGGAGTGTTGCTGTGGCTGGCCTACGGCATTCGCATCCACGCGGTGGCAATGATGTGGGCCAACGGAGTGGCGGCGGTACTGGTGTTGATATCCATCGTGCTGAAGGCCAATCCGCCGGCCCCAAGGGTTGATTCAGGAACGCGCCGGCTGCGCATCGCGGTCGATATGGACGAGGTCATCGCCGACTCGTTCAGCAAGCATCTCAGGCAGTACAACCAGCGGTCAGGCGCGGGCCTGACGCCGGAAATGATCAGCCAGCGGGGACTGGCCGAACTGCTCCCCGGCGAAAGCCGCGCCGACTTCAACGCCATTCCCCACGCGCCTGGATTTTTTTCTGACCTCGAGGTCATTGCCGGCAGCCAGGAGGCGCTGCTGGAATTGTCGCGCCATCATGACATCTACATCACCAGCGCTGCCATGGAAGTCCCTTCATCGTTCGCGGACAAGTTCCAGTGGATGGAAAAGAATTTCCCTTTCATTCCGCCAGCCGGATGGTGTTTTGCGGAGACAAGAACATCGTCAACGCCGATGTGCTGATTGATGATCGCTCGCGGCACTTCAAGGGATTCCGGGGCACAGGCATTCTGTTCACCGCACCGCACAACGCCAGGGAAACCGCGGATTTACGCGCCGACAACTGGAACGATGTGCTGCGGATCCTGCAAGCCGGGCAGCCTGAAGCAGGCGGCGCCGAACAACGATCTAGAACGCTTTCGATGAATCCAGCAGGATAGTCACCGGCCCGTCGTTGACCAGTTCCACCTGCATCATCTCCTGAAACCTGCCGGTTTCGCAGCGCAGGCCAGCGGCGCGGATGCGCTCCACAAAATATTCGTAAAGGGCGCGCGCTTTTTCCGGCGGAGCCGCGGCATCGAACGATGGCCGCTTGCCGTGCCGCACGTCTCCATAGAGCGTGAACTGGGAAACCACCAGCACGCTCCCTTCAGCCTCGCCCACGGCGCGGTTCATCTTGCCGGCGGCATCCTCGAAAATTCGCAGGCCGGTGATTTTGCCGGCCAGGTAGTCCGCGTCGGCTTCGGTGTCGTCCTTTGAGACGCCGAGCAGGACCAGCAATCCGCTGCCAATCTCGCCGGCCAGGTCACCGCCAACAGTGACACGCGCCCGGCTTGCTCGCTGCACCACGGCGCGCATGGCTTACTTCGCCGCTTCCGGCAGCAGGGTCTCCTGGCCGGCAACCGCGAGCCAGCGCGTGCTGCGATAGACATAAATGTCGGTGAACCGGACCCGGGCCACGGTCTTGCCCTGCGCGTCCACCAGCGTGGCCAACCCGCGGATGTAGCCGGAATCGCCAAACACATGCGGTGTGAGTTCGCTCAGGATGTTCTTACCGGGACGGCGGTGGGGAATCTGCGCCAGAGTCTCTGCCCGATTGTGAAGCTGGCCGTTGGGATCGGCATCCTGAAATTCCTCGGCCAGGATGCAGCCAACGGCGTCGGCATCTCGCACTTCGAGCGCCTGCGCCCACGATTGCTCGATCTGGATGAGAGCGTTGCCGTCTTTGGCGTGGTGGGCTGGGCAGTTGGATGTGAACATCAAATTCAAAAGCAGCGGGCGAGGGCGCCCGCCCCACACGGGCAGCATCGCAAACATGGCAAGGAGCAGGCCAGCTTTCACGTGGTTTCCTCCGGAGGCATGATACCGCGCCGGCAGCGTAATGGAGGACGCGGCGTCCCGCCCGTCCCGAATTGACGACTGCCGCCATGACTCATAAAATCCCGAGTTCTGCGTTTCGAGAAATCACGATGCGGGAGTTGTCCCCATGTGTCGGGTCACTACTCTAATTTTCTTTGTTGTCGGACTGGCGTCATTGCAGGCCTTGGCCCAGCAGCCAGCGCCTTCATCGCACAATGAAGTTCTGATCAGGAATGCCGTGGTGATGACTGTCACCCACGGCGACATTCAGAACGGCAGCGTCTATATCAAGGACGGAAAAATTGCCGCCGTGGGCAAAGACGTGAGCGCCCCCGCGAGCGCCACCGTGATCGATGCCGGAGGCAAATATCTCACACCGGGCATCATCGACTCCCACTCGCACATTGCGCTGGACGACGACGTAAACGAAGCCACCAGCCCGGTCACGCCGCAGATGATGATGATGGATGCCTTCGACTACCAGGACAAGGCCATCTATCGCGGCCTGGCCGGAGGCGTCACCACCTCGCTGCTCTTGCACGGGTCGGCCAACATGATTGGCGGCCAGGCCATCGTGATCAAACACAAGTACGGAGCCAGCCGGGACGCCATGCTGTTTCCCGGCGCGCCGCGCTCCATCAAGTTCGCCAGCGGTGAAAACCCCAAGCGCGTCTATGGCAGCAGAGACCAGTTGCCTTCCACCCGCATGGGGAATTTTGCGGTGCAGCGCGCGGCCCTGGTGGAAGCGCAGGATTACATGCGCGAATGGGACGACTACGACGCCAAAGTCAAACGCGGCGACAAGGATGCCAAGCCTCCCAGGCACGATCTCAAACTGGAAGCGCTGGCGGATGTGTTACGCGGCAAGCTACTGGTACAGATCCATTGCTATCGCGCCGACGAATTGCTGAACGAGATGGCGATGGCAAAGGAATTCGGCTACAAGGTGCGCGCCTTCCACCATGCCCTCGAGGCCTACAAAGTGGCGGACCAGTTGGCCGCCCAGGGCGTGGCCATTGCCACCTTCTCCGACTGGTGGGGCTATAAGCAGGAAGCCTGGGACGCAATTCCCTGGAACGCGGCCATCTCGATGCGGAAAGGAGTACGGGTGGCGATCAAAAGCGACTCGGAAGATTTTGCCCGCCGCCTGAACCAGGAGGCGGCCAAGACCATGCGCTACGGCGGCGCCACCGAGGAAGAGGCCCTCAAGATGATCACCATCAACCCGGCGTGGATCATCGGCGTGGATGATCGGGTGGGATCGATTGAAGTGGGAAAGGACGCCGACCTGGTGGTCTGGGATGGATATCCTCTGTCCACTTTTGGCGTGCCCAACAAAGTACTGATCGATGGCGACGTTTATTTTGACCGCTCGCTGCCGGGCTTCGGCATGCCGCACTACCGGGAGGGAGAATGATTCAGTCATC
>DATGYF010000348.1:0-7478 GCA_035298145.1 Terriglobales bacterium
CGAAGTCGGGACCGGTCTTGTCGGAGCGCCGGAGTGCGGCGACGTGATGAAGCTGCAGATCAAAGTCAATCCGCAGACCAACATCATCGAAGACGCGAAGTTCAAGACCTTCGGCTGCGGCTCCGCCATCGCATCGTCTTCCCTGGCCACCGAATGGGTGAAGGGCAAGACGGTCGATGAAGCGCTGCAGATCAAGAACACCGAGATTGTGAAGGAACTCGCCCTGCCTCCGGTAAAGATTCATTGTTCGGTGCTGGCGGAAGACGCTATCCGGGCGGCGATTCATGACTGGAAGGCGAAGCAGGGCGCGGCCAAGCCGGCGGCTGTCGAAGCGAAATAAGCTGACAGCTCTCAGCCGTCAACTCTCAGTAGAGCTTTGCGCATTGGGATCATTTATGGCGACGATAACGGAAGAAGCGGCCAAGCCGGCCCCGGCTAAGGGCGGTGTCAAGGTCACGGACAAAGCGCTGGCGAAAGTGCGTTCGGCCATCGTCAAGGAAGGTATCTCCCCCGAGCAGGGCGGTCTGCGCCTGGGCGTGCAGGGCGGAGGCTGTTCGGGGTTGAGCTATAACATCCGGTTCGATACCCAGCCCCGTGAGCGCGACCGCATTTTTCAGTTTGGCGATGTGCGGGTGTTTGTCGATCCGAAATCGTTTATCTATTTGAACGGCATGGTGCTGGACTATCAGGAGACTCTGATGCAGCAGGGATTCGTGTTCGTCAATCCCAATGCATCGAAGTCGTGCGGCTGCGGTACATCATTCTCAGGGTAAGTGTGTGGGTTATGTGGCCGCGGGCGACTCGCCCGCGAAAGCCTGGAGCGGCATGGCCTTCCGCGCTCCGGTCGAACTTCCTCGATCTGGTGAACCTCTGAGAGTTTTGCGGCGCATGCGCCGGTCGCGTGCGAGTCGCCCGCAGCCACACAAAGTAGACATGACGATTGATACCTCCAAAACGATGGCAGCGGCGGGCAGCGGCGAAGACACCGCCAGTTGCTGGTCGTGCGGCGACATGCGCGCCGCCCACTTCTGTCACGCCTGCGGCAAAGTGCAGCCGCCCTTGCCCGTGGACTACTTCTCCTTCTTCGGATTGCCGCGGAAGCTGAATGTGGACGTAGCTCAATTGGAACGGGAGTTCTACGAATTAAGCCGGAAACTCCATCCCGACCTCAATGCCCGCGCTGACAAGAGGGAACAGGAGTGGAGCCTGGAGCAAAGCTCGCTGCTCAACGACGCCTACCGCACCCTGAAAGATCCCATCAAGCGCACCCAATACCTGCTGCGTCTGGAAGGAGTAGAGCTAGAAGAGCAATCGAAGACCGCGACCGAGAAAGCGCGGGCCAGCGGTGAAGTAAAAAAACAGATTGTGCCTCCCGACCTTCTGGAAGAAGTGTTCGAACTCAACATGCAGCTTGAAGAGCTGCGCATGAATCAGAAGATGGGCGAAGACGATCCTGCCCTGGTGAAAGACCTGGAAATGCACCGGGCGCAGTTTGAGAAGAAGTACGAAGAGCTGGCCGAAGAATTGAAGGGCCATTGGAACCAGTGGGACCAGGCCATCGACGGCCATAACGACGAAGACCGACGCTGCGCGCTGGACCGCATGGTCGATCTGCTAAACCGCCGCAGCTACATCAGGAACCTGGTTCGGGACGTGAATGAAGTGCTGGGAAATTAGTCGATTTCAGATTTGCGATTGCAGATTTTAGATTTGAAATCTGCAATCTCAAATCTGCAATCTGAAGTCCTCTATGTCCACTGACCGCATCGTCGGCATCGATCTCGGAACCACCAACTCGCTGGTGGCTTTCATGCAGGGGGAACGGCCTGTCGTGATTCCGGGCGAGGATGGGTTGAACCTGGTTCCGTCGGTGGTGGCGCTGGATGACAAAGACCAGGTCATCGTCGGTAACGCGGCGCGCAAGTATTTGATTGAGACTCCCGAGCGCGCCGTTTATTCGATCAAGCGCCTGATGGGGCGCGGCATCGAAGACATTGAGCAGGAATTGAAGCTGTTTCCCTTCCGCCTGGCCGACGATCTTCAGCCCGGCGAAGTGCTGCGCATCCAGCTGGGCGAAAAGACTTTCACTCCGCCGGAGATTTCCGCCTTCGTGCTGCGCCAGCTCAAGCGCAATGCCGAGCGATTCTTCAATGCGCCGGTGACCAAGGCGGTCATTACCGTGCCCGCATACTTCAATGACGCCCAGCGCCAGGCCACGAAAGACGCGGGCCGCATTGCCGGCCTCGAAGTTCTTCGCCTGGTCAATGAGCCGACGGCTGCTTCCTTGGCCTACGGGCTTGATAAAAGACAGAACGGAATTGTTGCCGTGTACGACCTGGGTGGCGGCACGTTCGATGTATCGATCCTCAAGTTGCATGACGGAATCTTTGAGGTCGTGGCTACCAATGGTGACACGCATCTGGGCGGCGATGATATCGACAACCTGCTGATCACGATTGCGCTCGATGATATTCGCGGCGACATGGGCGTCGATGTATCGCGTAACGGCGAAGCCGTGGCCACCATTCGCAAAGCCGTCATCGAGGCCAAGATTGTCCTCTCTTCGCAGCCTGTGACTACGCTTGAGGTCGAACTGCCGGGTGGGCAGCACTATCAGAGAGCAATCACCCGGGAGCAATTCGAACAACTGATTCAGCCCATCATCGAGCGCACCGTCGGCCCTTGCAAACAAGCGCTAAAAGATGCCGGCTTGAAGCCGGAGCAGATCGATGAAGTGGTGTTGGTTGGGGGCTCCACGCGAATTCCCAAAGTGCGCGCGTTAGTCGAAGACATGTTCCGGCGTACGCCGCACACCGACCTGAATCCGGACGAAGTGGTGGCCCTGGGGGCTGCGGTGCAGGCGAACATTCTTGCCGGCGGGTCCGAAGCCACGGAAAATATGCTGTTGCTCGATGTCACGCCTCTGTCGCTCGGCATTGAAGTGGCGGGCGGCGTGACTGACAAGATCATCCTGCGCAACTCGACCATCCCCGCTTCCGCCACCCAGCACTACACCACGCAGGTGGACGGGCAGGCTAACGTCGCCATTCACGTGCTGCAAGGCGAGCGGGAACTGGCAAAGGACTGCCGCTCGCTGGCGCGCTTCGATCTGAGAGGCATCCCACCGATGCCGGCCGGAATTCCTCGCGTGGAAGTTAAATTCCTCATCGACGCCAATGGCATTCTGCACGTCTCCGCGCGCGAGCAACGCAGCGGGACGGAAGCGCAAATCGAAGTCCAGCCCAGCTACGGGTTGACCGATGAGCAAGTCGAGAGCATGATCCTCGATTCGTTTGACTCGGCGGAAGAAGATTTCCGTCAGCGCCAGGTGATCGAAGCGCGGAATGAGGCCGGCACCATCCTGGCTGCGCTCGAAAAAGGCAAGAAGAGCCCGGCCTGGGGCCAGCTCACCAGCGCGGAGAAGAAGCGCATCGCCAAGCTGGAAAACGCTTTGAATGAAGTTAGGGATGAAGACGACTATTCCGCGATCCGCACCGCGATCGACGCTCTCAATCAGGGTACGATGCGACTGGCGGAGTTGATGATGGACAGCGCGGTGTCCACGGCCCTGAAGGGCAAGACCATGGACCAGGCGGATATGGGCGAGGGCCCCGACGCGCCGCATCCCGTGGCCAAGGCTGAATTTGAATGAGCTTGTGGGGAAGTGCTTTAGCGCCGCAATTACGGCCCATTTGCATTTGGGGCTTAGCCCTAACAATGCGAGATGCGAGGGCAAGATGCCCTCGCGACAGCCGGCGGGACGCCGGCGCTACAAGGAGCTGCTAAATGGCAGAACAGAAAACTCAGGGTGCAGGAACGGCCATTGTTGATCCGCCCGGCGAGAACACGGTGCAGGTCACATTTCTGCCCGAGGGCAAGACGGTGCAGTTCGAGCACGGCAAACTGCCTTACAAGGACCACGGCAAAAAGGAATCCCTGCTGGATGTGGCGCTGAACAATGGCATCCGACTGGACCACGCCTGCGGCGGCAACTGCGCCTGCACCACCTGTCACATCTGGGTCAAAGAGGGCTCCGATAATCTTTCCGAAATGGATGACGACGAAGCCGACCGGCTGGACATGGCCGCCGATTTGCAGTTAAACTCCCGACTCGGCTGCCAGGCCGTGATCAACAAGCCCGGCAAAGTGGTAGTCGAGATTCCGGCGTGGAACCGGAATTATGTTTCGGAAGAACATTAGGGCGGTTTCTGGTCTCCAGTTTCTGGTTTTGAAACCCGAAACCAGAAACTGGAGACTGATTCCAAGGAGCAAAATGCATGCCGAAAGATCTGACCTGGGATGATGCGGACGACCTCGGACTCCTGCTCTCGGAGCAGCATCCTGAAACTGATCCGCTGGCAGTGCGCTTCACCGATTTGCACCGGCTGGTGACGGAATTGCCCGAGTTTAAGGACGATCCCAAGAAATCGAACGAGGGCAAACTGGAAGCGATCCAGATGGCATGGCACTCGGAATTTCTCGACCGCACGCAGGCCTAGAAGCTAACCCCAGCGGCTGAAGCCGCCTTCCAGCCTGTGGCGGCACGGCTGATGCCGTGCCCTTCCCCAACCAGACTAGCCTGATCCTGCGATTTCATTTTCCAGTGTCCATCTCCCGATAGAACTTTTGCAGCACGTAGAAAGCCTGCTTGTGCTGTCCCGTATTCGAAATCAGGCCCTTGCGATTGTAGTAATCCTGTGTGCCGGGCAGCAGGCGGCGTGGCGAGTGGAAGTCCATCAGCACCCAGGGTGACATGCCTGCCAGCGATGAAATTTTCTTCAGCATGATGATCTGGTGCTGATAAAGATTGGCCTGGTACTCCTCAGTCCAGCGTTCATCCGCTTCGCCGTGTCTGCCGAAGGGCGCTCCCGCGCCGAATTCGCTCACGATGACGGGCTTGTTCCAGGCAAACTTCCATTGCATGCGGTCAGCGTCTTCGGGACGCCCTCCATACCAGCCCAGGTACTCGTTCAATCCGAGCACGTCAAGATACTCGCCCACAGGATCATTGAGAGCGCGAGTGTCCGGGCCGGCCTCGTCAACGTGGTTCAGCGCGGAGGTGATCAGGCGAGTCGAGTCCTGCCGGCGCGCAGCCTCTGCCAGCTGCCGCAGAAATGTGGTTCGCGCGGGCTTGACCGGAGTCTCGTTTGAAAGCGACCACAAAACTATCGAAGCACGGTTGTGGTCGCGCGCAATCATCTCGTGCAGCTGGCTTTCGGCGTTTTGCAGCGTGGCCGGGTTCTCCCAGTCAATGTCCCAATAAACCGGGATTTCAGACCACACCATGATTCCCATTCGGTCAGCCAGGCGGGTCATGTTCTCGCTGTGCGGGTAGTGAGTGAGGCGAACGAAGTTACAGCCCAGCTCGCGAGCCCAACCGAGTAAAGTCTCGGCGTCCTGCTGGGTGAACGCCCGACCGCCGCGAACCGGGGCCTCTTCATGCAAAGCGATGCCGCGCAGGAAAATCGGCTTGCCGTTCAGCAATACTTGAGTGCCGCGGGTTTCAATGGTGCGGAAGCCGATGGCATCGTGCACCTTGTCGGCGCCGCTCGACACCACCACGTCGTAGAGCCGGGGATGTTCGGGCGACCACAGCTCAAGCTTGGCGGGAAAGCGGAATTCCGCGCGGCCCGCGGCGTCGGTGGCAACGGTCTGTTTGATCCTCGCCTCGGGAATTTCAACCGTGACCTGCTGCGCCGACGTAGCGCCGCCGAGCTGCACCCATCCTGAGATCTCGTTGCCCGAGCCTCTGCCGAGCTGCACAAAGTAATCCTGGATGTAGGTTTCGGGAACCTCCACCAGCATCACGTCGCGGGTAAGACCTCCGTAGTTCCACCAGTCGGTATTTACCGTCGGGACGGCATCGCGGCGGCGGGCGTTGTTGACCTCCGCGACCACGAAGTTTTCGCCTTCACGAATCTGGTCGGTGACTTCGAAGTTGAAGGGCGTGAATCCGCCTTCGTGTTCGCCCAGGTCCTGCCCGTTGAGATAGACGCGAGTGAAATAATTGGCGGCTCCGAAATAGACGAACACGCGCGTGTGTTCCCGCTTGTGGTAGGAAAACGACTTCTTGTACCACACCGGGCCTTCGTAAAAATACAGTTCCTTCTTCTGTGAATTCCAGTCTCCAGGAACGTTCAGAACATCGGACTTGTCGAAATCGTATTCCACCAGCTCATGCTTGTCTTTGGGCTTGCTGTTCAGGTAGAAGCGGCCGTTGAGACCGGTTTCGTAGGGATCGACGATGGCCTGCCATGCGCCATTCAGGATGATGGTGGTGCGGTTGGGAATGTTGTTGATAAGCGCGGCAGGATTCGCGACGGCATCGCTAAACGCGGTAAGCGCCAGCAGGAGGAGGAGCAGACGATTCATAGGCAGTCTCGCAAGTGCGGAATCTTAGTGGGGCGCACAAGGGTGTCAAACCGCGGCCACACTCTTTACCGATCGGCTTGCGCTAGCCCGTCGTCGTGGTCGCAGCTTCTTCCACGCTGGCTTCGCGTAAAAACTTGGCTGCTTCTTCCGGTGGCGTGGGATTGATGTAGAAACCGGTTCCCCACTCGAAGCCCGCTGTCTTGGTCAGCTTGGGCATGAACTCAATATGCCAGTGATAGTGGTCGTTGGTTGGGTCCTGCACCGGTGAGGTGTGGATGACCAGGTTGTAAGGAGGATTGTCCAGCACACGCTCCGCTTTGGTAAGCAGGGTCTTCAGCGCCCGAGCCAGATTCTCAAACATATGAGTGGAGGAATTCTCGAATGCCGACTCATGTTGTTTGGGAAGGATCCATGTCTCGAATGGAAAGCGGGGCGCGTAGGGAGCGAGCGTGATAAAGTCGGCGTTTTCCGCTACCACGCGGGTCCCGGCCTCGCTCTCCTGGCGGATTACGTCGCAGAAGACGCAGCGCTCCTTGTAAATGTAGTACTGCTTGGCGCCTTCGATCTCTTCGCTCACGTAGATCGGGAGAATGGGCAGTGCTATCAGCTGCGAATGCGCGTGCTCCAGCGAGGCCCCGGCAGCCTCTCCGTGATTCTTGAAAATCAGGATGTACTTAAAGCGGCGGTCTTTCTTGAGGTCGAGAATGCGGTCGCGAAAAGTCCAGAGCACGTCTTCGATGCGCTTGGGCGGGAGATTCGCCAGACTGGCGTTGTGGTCCGGCGTCTCGATGATGACCTCATGCGCTCCAATGCCGTTCATGCGGTCGAACATGCCCTCGGCCTGGCGGTTGAGATTACCCTCAATGCCGAGTGCCGGAAACTTGTTGGGAACCACGCGCACCGTCCAGCCTGGGCTGTCGCGCTGCGGCGGAGGCCCGCCGTTGGGATTGGGTCGGTAGGCCTGAATCTCAGGCGGGGTCTTGGATTCGTTGCCGTAACAGAAGGGGCAGAATCCGCCCTTGATTTTGACGGCTTCGCGAGCGAAGTCGGTGGGGCGTTTGGCGCGGTCGGTCGAAATGATGACCCAGCGGCCGACGATGGGGTCC
>DATGYF010000349.1:0-1646 GCA_035298145.1 Terriglobales bacterium
GCCCGGCGCGAGGACTGGACCACCGATCCCTTTCAGTTCGTGGAGAAAGACGGTTACTACTACGGCCGGGGCACGCAGGACATGAAGGACGGCGATGCCATCATGTCCACGACCCTCATCCGCTTCAAAAAGGAAGGCTTCGTGCCTGACCGCGACATCATCCTGGCCCTTACTGCCGATGAAGAAGGCGGCACTTCAAACGGCGTGGACTGGCTGATCAAGAACCACCGCGAATTGATCGATGCCGAGTTTGTGCTCAACCACGACGGCGGCGGAATCTTGTCGGAGCAAGGCAAGCCGCAATTCATGACTGTGGATGCGTCGGAAAAACTCTACTCCGACTATCAATTGACCGTGACCAATCCCGGCGGCCACAGTTCGCTGCCCAGGCCGGACAACGCAATCTACCACCTTGCCGACGGGCTGGCGCGCCTGGAGCATTACCAGTTTCCCTTCGAGCTGACCAACATCACGCGCGCTTATTACGAGCGCATGGCAAAGATTTCAACCGGCGAGCGCGCAGCTGACATGCGCGCGATTCTCAAAAACCCTCCGGACATGGCCGCCGTCGCCCGTCTGTCGAAAGACCCCATCGACAACTCGATCATGCACACCACCTGCGTGGCCACGCGTCTGAACGCGGGCCATGCCAACAATGCCCTGCCGCAGATGGCGCAAGCCAACGTGAACTGCCGCATCATCCCCGGCCATGCGCCGGAGGAGATCCGGCAGGAACTGGAGAAGGTCGTCGCCGATCCCAAGATTTCCGTGAAAGACATGGGAGCCATCGGCGGAGTCAACAACCGCCGCTCGTACCCGCCACCGCCGCTGCGCCCGGATGTATTCGAGCCACTGGAGAAAGTGGTGAACCGCATGTGGCCGGGCCTGGCCGTGGTTCCCGACATGGCCACCGGCGCCTCGGACGGAATTTACACCAACGCCGCCGGCATGCCGACGTATTGCGTATCGGGAGAAGCCATCGATCGCGACGACATCCGCGCCCACGGCAAAGATGAACGCATCCGGGCGGACGCGTTTTACCGGGCGGTGGATTTCTACTACCGATATCTGAAGGCCGTAACTTCGCAATAGAAAAGCCGCACGTACCCTGCGACCCCAGAGGACGCCGAGGATATACTTCGGTAAGACTCCCTTGACATTCGCCTTATATTCGCCAACAATATCGGCATGGCTATCACCAAACGGCAACGGCAGGTGTACGACTTCATCTCGGAATTCGTGCAGAAGAACGGGTACTCGCCCTCGTTCGAGGAAATCGGCGAAGGTCTGGACCTCAGCTCTCTGGCGACCGTGCACAAACACATTTCCAACCTCGAGAAGAAGGGTCTGCTCACCCGCGACTACAATCGCAGCCGCTCCATCGACCTGCTGCCGCCCAAAGGCCGGCTCAAGCAGGCCATGGCGGTGAACACCACGATGGTGCTGCCGCTGGTCGGCCGCATCGCCGCCGGCCAGCCTATTGAGGCAGTGCAGAGCAACGAGACCATTTCCCTCGCGGATTTTGTCCGCTCCAAGGAAGTGTTTGTGCTAGAAGTGCGCGGCGATTCCATGCAGGATGAGGCCATCCTCAACGGCGACTACGTGATGGTGGAGAAAAGCAGGACGGCGCACAACGGGGACATCGT
>DATGYF010000350.1:0-15978 GCA_035298145.1 Terriglobales bacterium
GCGGCCGGGCTGGGCAAGCCGATTTACATCATGGAAAATGGCGTGCCCGACGCCGAAGACCAGATTCGTCCCTGGCTGATTGTGAGTGCCTTGCGCGAGCTGCATGGACTGATCGCGCAGGGCCACGACATCCGCGGCTATTTGCACTGGACGCTTACCGACAACTTCGAGTGGAACGAGGGCTGGACACTTCGCTTCGGCCTGGTGGCGCTCGATCCGGAAACGCAACAGCGCACCCTGCGAAGCAGCGCGAAACTGTTCAGTGAGATCGTTCGGGGCAATGGACTGGCTTCGCGTCATCCACTACTCCTGCCATCCTGAGGGCAGGTGGACATTTCGCTGGCGAAATGTCTGCCGGAGTCGAAGGACCCCTATGAGCGGATGGCGTCCCGGTTGGATAGGGTCCCTCGAGTTGCTCTCACCGCGCCAGCGCGGCTCGAGCTGCGCTCGGGATGACTCCGTCTTTTTTTGTTCGTAAGGTTACTTGTATTGGTAACGTTACTTGCTCCCCTTGCCTTTAATTCACGAAAAATTAATAGAGCGTTGATCTTCCCTTAAGGCGAAGTTGAGATGCTTATGTTCAAAGTTGGTCAGGAGGTTGCAATGCACGACCTCACCGTCGTTTTCCACGACGCGGGCGGCGGACACCGGAGCGCCGCGGGAGCTCTAAAGACGGTCCTGGAGCAGCAATATCATCCCTGGAACGTAAAGCTGCTCAACCTGCAGGAATTGCTGGAGCCGATCGATTTTGTCCACCGTGCCACAGGTCTGCGGATCCAGGACGGGTATAACCTGATTTTGAAAAAAGGGTGGACCCGGCTCACTCCGCCTCTGCTGACTCTTTTTCAGCGCACCGTTCAGCTGCATCATTCGCGCATTGTTCGTATTTTGCGAAACTATTGGGCGCTGCATCCCACCGACCTTGTGCTTTCCGTGATTCCGCATTTCAATCGTTGCCTGGCGCAAAGCATTCGCCAGAAGATGCCGAGCGCCGCTTTCGTCACGCTGCTGACCGATCTGGCCGACTATCCGCCTAACTTCTGGATTGTGCCGGAATCGGAGTTCATCATTTGCGGCAGCCAGCGCGCCCGAGAGCAGGCGCTGGCGATGGGTCATGACCGGCGGCGGGTTTATCAAACCTCCGGGATGATTCTTAAACCGTCGTTTTACCGGAAGCCGGTCATTGATCGGGATGCGGAAAGAGTGAAACTAGGGCTCAGGGCGGACTTGCCGACCGGCATTGTAATGTTTGGAGGCCAGGGCTCTGCCTCGATGATCGAGATCGCCAAAAGACTGGACCACAGTTCGGGCCAGCTCCAGTTGATTTTTCTGTGCGGCCACAATCTGGAATTAGCGACGAAGCTGCGTGGCCTGGGGCTGACCAAACCTGCAGTTATCGAGGGCTTCACCACTCAGGTTGATTACTTTATGTCGCTGGCGGATTTCTTTATTGGCAAACCGGGACCGGGCAGCATCAGCGAGGCCCTGCAATTCGGCTTGCCGGTGATCGTGGAGCACAACGCTCGAACCATGCCACAGGAGCGCTACAACGGAACCTGGCTGATCGAAAAGCGCCTAGGAATGGTAGTGCCGGACTTCCGGGAGATAGCAAGGGCGGTAGAGCAGTTGCTGACGGACGCCACGTTCGCTGAATTGCAGCGGAACGTCAGCGCCTACAAGAACTACGCCATTTTTGAAGTTCCCCTCATTCTGGACCAGATGATGGCCGAGAAAGCCATCGAGAGCATGGGCGTGGTTTCGCCCCTGGCGACTATCGATCCGTTTGCCAGCGTCGCCTGGGCGGGGTTGACTTAGCCGAAGAAGGGTGGAAAGGGCACGAGTTTACTCGTGCCGCTACGTTTCGGCACTGGTCGCGCTTTAGCGCCTGGGGGTTGGTTTTGCGCGCACGCTTGAACTCCATGCTCCTAATCTGGGTTCGCCGTGGGTCCCGGAACTACATCGAGCTAGCAAGCTCACCTCAGCGGCTAAAGCCGCCTTCATATTTCGGCTGGTTGTCGCACGGCTGAAGCCGTGCCCTTCACGGGCCGTGTTTCCGCGGTCCCACGTTGCTTTCGGCCTCCCGCACAATCTCAGCGCAGCAGGATGCCCACAATCGAAGCTGACATCAGATTGGCCATGGTGCCGGCAATCATGGCACGGAAGCCGAGCTTTGCCAGTTCGCCGCGCTTGTTGGGGGCGAGGGCGCTGATGCCTCCAATCTGAATTCCAATTGAACTGAAATTTGCGAAGCCGCATAGCGCGAAGGTCGCGATGGCGAAGGAGCGGGGATCGAGAATGCCCTTCTGTGCGCCCAGCATACCGTAGGCCACCAGTTCGTTGATCACCATGCGCGTCCCCAGAAGATTGCCCACGATGCCGCACTCGTGCCACGGAATGCCGATCACAAACGCTATGGGAGCGAAGATTACGCCAAAGACCTGTTCCAGACTCGACGGGAACCAGTGAAAGACGTGGTTGTGAATGCCGCCAAAGATGCCGTTAACCAAGGCAATCAGCGCGAGGAAAGAAATCAGCATGGCGGCGATGTTCAAGGCCAGGTGCAGGCCGTCAATGGTGCCGTGGGTGATGGCTCCGAGAACATTCTCGTCTTTGGGGAGGGCCTCAGGATCAGTGTCGGTCAGCGAAGGGATTTCTTTCGGATCCGACTCGTCATGCGGTTTCGTAACTGGCTCTTCGGTTTCCGGCACGAACATTTTCGCCATCAGGATGGTGCCGGGGGCGGTCATGATCACGGCGCTGAGCAGATGTTTGGCCTCGACGCCATAGAGAACGTAAGCGCCCATGATGCCGCCGGAAACGTGGGCCATGCCCGCGGTCATAACGGTCATCAGCTCAGAGCGGGTCAGCGACGGCAGATAGGGACGGATGGTAAGCGGCGCCTCGGTCTGGCCCATGAAGATGCTGGCAGCCACGTCGAGCGATTCCGCGCCGCTGGCGCCCATGCGTATCATCACTTTCGCCATCTGGCGGATGATGAACTGCATCACGCCGTAGTGATAGAGTACGGCGAAGAATGCGGAGATAAAAATTACTGTGGGCAAGACCTGGAAGGCGAAAATCATTCCCAGCGAGCCGCCCTTCCGGCCCAGTTCCCCAAACACCAGTTGGGAGCCGGCGAAGGAATATTCCAAAAACTTCTCCACGCCGTGGCCCGCCCATTCCAGCAAAGCCCGGCCGAAGTTGAAACGCAAGACGAAGATGGCAAACACGAACTGCAGGACGAGGCCCAGACCCACCGTCTTGAGCCGGATGGCGCGGCGGTTGGTGGAAAACAGATAAGCCAGGCCCAACATGGTGGCCAGGCCCAAAAGCCCTGTCAGACGGCCCATTCGCGCCTCCCGTTCGTGCATTGTGGAACTTTGGTGGTTCCAAGCCCCCGAATTGTGGAGATAAAATCGCGACCGTCAATTCGACCCCGGCTCGTCACGCCTGCGCTCTCTTTCCGGAAATGACGCGGTGGATCAATGGCCGTTTCTGCGCCGAGACTTTCGAGGCGACACGATACGCCTGTTGCAGCAGGCTCTGCGCACCGCTGAGCCGGGCGTCGGAATTGTAATGAACCGTGCAGAGCGCGTCGCCTTCCCGAACCGGATCGCCGACTTTTTTGTGCAGGACGACCCCGACCGCGGGGTCGATCAGGTCTTCCTTCTTTTCACGGCCGCCGCCCAGCATGAGGCTGGCAATTCCCACTTGCTCGCATTGAATGGATTCCACGAAGCCGCTGGCTGGACTAGAGACTTGCACCTGATGCTGCGCCTGGGGCAAGCGCCTGGGATCATCAATGGAGGGCGGGTCGCCGCCCTGCCCGGTGACGATCTCGCGAAACTTGCTAAGCGCGGAATGATCGCGAATGAGTTTGTCTGACAGCTCGCGACCCGCGTCCAGACTCGGCGTGCGGGCTGCGAGGTAGAACATCCACGCGGCCAGCTCTACCGAAACTTCGCGCAGATCGGCGGGACCGCCGCCATTCATCACCTCGATGCACTCTTCGACTTCGAGAGCGTTGCCGACCTTCAGGCCCAGAGGCTGGTCCATGTCCGTGATGAGCGCGACCATCTTTTTGCCCATGCGTTCGCCGGTTTCGACCATGAGTTCGGCCAGGTGGACGGAATCTTTCTCGGTCTTCATGAACGCCCCGCTGCCGGTTTTCACATCCAGGACGAGGCCGTCGATTCCCTCGGCCAATTTTTTGCTCATGATGGAGGCGCAGATCAGGTTGGGACTTTCAACGGTCGCGGTCACGTCGCGCAGAGCGTAGATCTTTTTGTCGGCAGGGGCGATTTCCGCGGTCTGTCCGATCAAGCCGCATCCGCAACTTTTGAGCACGCGCCGAAACTCGCTCAACGATAAATTGATGTTGAAGCCTGGAATCGATTGCAGTTTGTCCAGTGTGCCGCCGGTGTGGCCCAGGCCACGCCCGCTGATCATCGGAACCGTGACACCGCCCGCGGCGACAATGGGCGCGATGATGAGAGAAGTCTTGTCGCCGACGCCGCCGGTGGAATGCTTGTCCACCTTGGGACCGGGGATGTCAGAAAGATCTAAAACCTCGCCCGAATTGAGCATGGCCGCGGTGAGCGCACTTAGTTCGGGACCAGTCATTCCCCGGATGAGCACCGCCATGAGCCAGGCGGCCATCTGGTAGTCGGGGATTTCGTCGTTGGTGTAGGCGCGGACCAGGAACCCGATCTGATCAGACGATAGTTCACCGCCATCGCGTTTCTTGCGGATAAGGTCGAGGGGGCGCATGCTTGCGGCCGGCGGAGATGAGGTCAGCTTGGCTGGGCTCTTGGACATCGTCGCTTGCGTCAGGAACAGGGAAGCTTACATTGCGGGGTGGGGTGGTGGAAAGGGCTTCATTCATCGAAAGGCGCTCGCAAGGGAGCTTTGATAGTATTCCCGGAATGCGATTGCTTGTTCTGCTTCTCACTTCGGCTTTAGCGCTCGCGCAAAGGACCCCAGGCAGCCCGCTCGATCATTTGCCCTCCAATGTCGAGGTCTTGACCCATTTCGGGGAACGCGCGGACATCTCTCCTGACAATCAGCGGGTCGCATTCATGACCAAAAGTTTTGGCGACGCCATGGTGATTGACCTGAAATCGCGCGTCATTCAGTGCCTGACGTGCAACGTTCCCGGGGCCGCCTTTCTGCGGGTAATGCATCTCGTGAACGGGGACTACATCCTGATCGGCCCCGATCACTTCGAGGATGTTCATACCAGCCGCACTCGCGACAACCAGCTTTGGTTTCTCAGCCGGGAACCGGGCGCCAGGCCAGTGAAGCTCGGCCAGAAGATGAGCGAGGGCGCGGCGATTTCCAAGAAGAGCCTGAAGATTGCGTTTTCGCAGGTGGCGGCCCAAGCGCCGGAGCTTGCGCCGGAAGCTTCACGACTGGTGGTGGCGGACCTGGATCTTTCGGGCATTCCGAAGTTGGTCAATCAGAAAACCGTTTACGAGAGTAAAGACCGGAACTGCGTCATCGAAGCGCAGGACTTCTATGACAACGACACCAGGATGACTTTTACCTGCTACGAACCAGAGGGCCGCGCCTCGGTGATGGGTATTGATCTCAACACCGGCAAGGTAACGAATTTCTCGAAGGCGCCGGGATCGTACAACGAAGTGGAGGGGATCTTTCCGGATGGCCGGTACACCGCCGTCGAGGCGGACCGGCAGTGCGAGCAACTGGGCGGCACGCGGGGCTCGGGAAACATTGATATCTGGAAGCTGAGACTTGACGGAGCCGGGAAGGATTTTACCCGCCTGACATTCTTCAATAATTACGAGGGCGGCAAGGCATCGAACCCTGTGATTTCCACTGACGGTAGGTTTATGGCGTTTCAATCCGCCAGGACGAGCGACGCTGCCGGAGTGGGCTACGGGATTCTGATCTATTGGTTTTTGTAGCGCCGCCTTCCCGCAGCGGTCCGGCGGGCGTCCCGCCCGCCCCGCCGAGGGCGGGACGCCCTCGGGACAGCCGGCAAGATGCCGGCGCTACAAAAAAAATAGCGGATTACAAGCGAAAGCCCTCAGGCAGCAGCCTGGTAATGACCATCTGCTCGGTGCCCGTCTGACCTCGGAACAGAACCAGGGCATCGGGGCCAAATTCAAAGATGACCTGGCGGCAGGCGCCGCAAGGGGCGCAGGGTCCGTCGCGCTCCGTGGCGACGGCAACCGCTTGGATCCGCATGTTGCTGCCTTCGGCGGCGACGGCCGCAAAAATGGCGTTGCGCTCGGCGCAGATGGTCAGACCATAAGAGGCGTTTTCCACGTTGCAGCCGTGATACATGGTGCCGCGCTCGGTAAGGATGGTTGCTCCCACCTTGAAATTCGAATAGGGAGCGTGGGCATTCCTGAAGGCGTCGCGGGCGGCAGAAAGCATTTCTTCCTGTTGGGCGGGCGCAAGAGTGATGGGCATAACTACCGTCCTCTGTCCTACTGAGTGTGTGTGGGTCGGACAAGAGTGTCCGACCCACACCTTCTGAGTTTCAAATCGCGGGGCAGGCGCCTCTTTTGATGAACTGTCCCTGGCCGGCGCGGCCCAGGAATTTTTCGCCCTCGACCAGGACGCGACCGCGGGAGAGCACGACATCGGGCATGCCGGTCACCTTCATGCCCTCGAACATGGAATAGTCCACGCGCATGTGATGGGTTTTGGCGCTGATGGTGTGCTCACGTTTGGGGTCGAAGATGACGAGGTCGGCGTCGCTACCTATCGCAACCGTACCTTTGCGGGGATAGAGGCCGAACAGCTTGGCGGGAGTAGTCGCCACTAGCTCTACGAAGCGGTTGACGCTGAAGCGTCCCTGAGCGACTCCACCCGAGTACACCAGGCTCATGCGGTGTTCAATGCCGGGGCCGCCGTTGGGAATCTTGGTGAAGTCACCAATACCCATTTCCTTCTGCTCTTTATAACAAAATGGGCAGTGGTCGGTAGAGACGACCTGCAGATGGTCGTGGGTCAATCCCTTCCACAGTTTTTCCTGATGCCATTTTTCGCGCAGCGGCGGAGTGAAAACGTACTTGGCGCCTTCGAAACCGGGGGCGTCCATGTTCTCCAGTGACAGGTAGAGATATTGGGGACAGGTTTCGGCATAGACGGGGAGGCCGCGATCGCGGGCCTCGCGCACTTTTTCCAGCGCGTCGTTGCAGCTGAGATGCACGATGTACACCGGCGAGCCGGCCATTTCGGCCAATGCGATGGCGCGAGCTGTGGCCTCGGCTTCGGCCGTCGTCGGCCTGGTGAGCGCGTGGTACTTGGGCGCGGTCTTGCCCTCGGCCAGGGCCTGCTTCACGATCACGTCAATGGCGCCGCCATTTTCCGCGTGCATGCAGACCATGGCCCCGGCCGCGGCAGAAGTCCGCATGGCTTTGAAGATGCTGGCATCATCGAGCATGAAAACACCGGGATAGGCCATGAACAGCTTGAAGCTGCTGACGCCCTCGCGCACCAGTTGCGGCATTTCTGCCAGCTGCGCGTCGGGGAGGTCAGTGATGATGCAGTGAAATCCGTAATCGGCGACGGCCTTTGAGGACGCCTTCTGCATCCAGGCATCAAACGCGGTGCGCAGGGACTGGCCCTTGTACTGGATGGCGAAGTCGATAAGCGTGGTGGTGCCGCCAAAAGCGGCGGCGCGAGTGCCGGTTTCAAAGTCGTCGGCGCTGGTGGTGCCGCCGAAGGGCATGTCGAGATGGGTGTGGACATCAATTCCGCCGGGAAACACATACTTGCCGGCAGCGTCAATCAGGCGCGTGGCGTTCTCGCGGGGCAGGCTACTACCCAGGGCCACCACCCGGCCGCCTGAGATGGCGACATCGGCCTGGGAAGAGTCGGCAGCCGTGACCACGGTGCCGCCGGTAATGATGGTATCGAACCCCATTGGCTAATCCCCTGGCTGCTTGAGCCCTCTCGGTCGGGGCTGAAGCGTGATGTATCCTATGCTAGCAGGCTGTGGAGAAGCAGCGGCGCTGATCTATATCGGGAGCCGCGATTTTCGGAGCGCCGGAAGGCGCTTGGGAAGGGAACGACTTTCGAGCAGCCTGGTAAGGCACGACTTCAGTCGTGCCACGAAATCATCGGAAATGGGTTCGCGCTTAGCGCCTGAGGTTTGCCGTTTGGCTTCTGGTTGATCCCTGCGGTTCACTTCGACCCCATAACGCGAAAGGAAACATGAAGTTCGGGATCACCCTGAAACCTGATATTTCCGTGGAGCGGATTGTCGCCCTCACCCGGCAGGCGGAGGCCTCTGGGTTCCAGTACGGCTGGATTTTTGACTCTCACGTGCTGTGGAAGGATCCTTACCCGCTGTTGACCCTGATGGCGAATGGGACGAAGAGCATGCGGCTGGGGCCGTGCGTCACCAATCCCGCCGTCCGCGACCTCACGGTCACGGCCAGTCTTTTTGCCACACTCAACTTGATTTCGGGCGGCCGTATGGAGTTGGGCATTGGACGCGGCGACAGCTCGCGGCGGGTGTTGGGGAAAAAGCCGGTCACGCCCGCGGAGTTGGAACGCGCCGTCGTCACGTTTCGCAAACTTACCGCGGGACAAGAAGTGGAGCACGACGGTCAACCGGCCCGGTTGGCCTGGGCGACGGGCTCTCCTCCGGTCTGGATTGCGGGCTACGGACCGAAGGTCCTGAGCCTGGCCGGACGAATCGCGGACGGCGTGATTCTGCAATTCGCCGATCCTGATCTGATTGAGTGGTGTCTCGGATTTGTGCGGCAAGGCGCGAAGGAAGCAGGCCGTGAACCCAAGGCAGTCGAAGTCATGGCTGCAGCCCCGGTTTGGGTGTCGGATGACCTGGCCGTGGCGCGGCAGCGGGTCCGATGGTTTCCCGCGCTGGTGTCAAATCATGTGGTCGATCTGATATCGCGGTACAAGCGCGAAGATCTGCCGGCATCGCTCACTTCCTACGTGCAGGACCGTGCCGGATACGACTATCGGCACCATGCCGAGGTGGGCAGCGACAATGCCAACTTCGTTTCCGATGAAGTGGTGGACCGGTTTTGCCTGGTGGGGCCGGTCGAGGCTCATCGCCAGAAACTCAAGCAGCTGGCAGAGGCGGGCGTTACTCAGTTCAATATCTATCTGATGTGCGGGGATGAGGAATTAACCCTGGAGTCGTACAAGCGGGACGTGTTGCCTGAGTTTCGCGCAGGGGATTGAGGAGAACTATTTTCAGTTGCCAGTTTGCTGGTTCTCGGTTCTCAGAAACGTTATGAGATTTTTTTCGTCAAACAATACGGGGGCGATGGCTCGAAGTCTTACAGTGATTCTTGCATGCGGTAGCTTGGCCCTTTTGAGCGCATGCTCACGGACCAAGGCGGAAGCCCCGCGTATGAGCGCTGTTCCTGTGCTGGTAGCCACCGTGGAACAGAAGGCCGTGCCGCTTCAGTTGAAGGCGATTGGCGCGGTCGAGGCCTACTCCAATGTCTCGGTAAAAACGCAGGTGACCGGGGAACTTACCGGAGTGCATTTTAAGGAAGGCGCGGACGTCAGCAAGGGACAGCTGCTGTTCACGCTCGACAAGCGGCCTTTCGAGGCGGCGCTGAAACAGGCTCAGGGCATGCTTGCCCGAGACCAGGCGCAGGCCGCCAATGCGCGCAACCAGGCCAATCGTTCGCGGGCGCTGAACCAGGCGGGCGTAGTTTCAAAGGAAGAATACGACCGCATGCAGTCGGAGGCGGATGCCCTCGACGCTGCCGTCCTGGCTGATCAGGCGGCGGTTGAGAACGCGCGGGTCCAGTTGGTGTACTGCAGTATTTATTCGCCGATCAACGGCCGCACCGGCCCTTTGCTGATTCACCAGGGCAACATGATCAAGGCCAACGACACGCCGTTTCTGGTGAGCATTAACCAGGTTGAACCAATTTATGCCACGTTTACCGTGCCCGAGCAGAACTTGGCCGAGATCAAACGTTACTCCAGCCGGGGAAAATTGCGGGTGCAGGCTTTCATTCCTAACGACCCGCGCGGACCCGCTGAGGGCTGGCTCAGTTTCATCGACAATACCGTGGACCAGGCCACCGGCACCATCAAGCTGAAAGGCGAATTCCCAAACGCTGACCGGCGCCTGTGGCCGGGCCAGTTTGTGGACGTGGTCCTGACCCTGGCGCAGCAGCCCAACGCCATTGTTGTGCCGTCGCAGGCCCTGCAGAATGGTCAGCAGGGGCAGTTCGTTTTCGTGGTCAAGCCCGACATGACGGTCGAAGCCCGCCCAGTGGTTCTTGACCGCAGTACGGACGGCCAAGCGGTCATCTCGAAGGGGCTCACTCCGGGAGAACAGGTGGTCACTGACGGCCAGCTTCGCCTGGTGCCTGGAGTGACGAAGGTAGAACTCAAGGAAGTCGCCGCGCCGGCTGCGAGTCCTCCGCGGGCTGGGGGATAGTCACCATGAACGTCGCCGAAATCTTTATTCGCCGTCCGGTCATGACCACCCTGGTGATGCTGGGCATCCTCATGTTCGGCATCATGGGCTATCGCCTGCTGCCGGTGAGCGATCTGCCCAACGTGGATTTCCCCACCATCCTGGTTTCGGCCAGCCTGCCGGGCGCGACCCCGGACACCATGGCTTCGGCAGTGGCCATGCCCCTGGAGAAGCAATTTTCCACCATTGCCGGCGTGGACTCGATGACTTCATCGAGCACTCAGGGCTCCACCCAGATCACCCTGCAATTCAATTTGAGCCGCAATCTGGACGCTGCCGCGCAGGACGTGCAGTCCATGATTGCGAAGGCGGCCCGCGATCTGCCCCAGAATCTGCCCAGCCCGCCGTCGTATCAGAAGGTGAATCCCGCCGACCAACCGATTCTGTACCTGAGCTTGAACTCGCCGACGCTGCGCCTCTCCGACGTTGACGAATATGCCGAAACCCTGATGGCGCAGCGCATCTCGATGGTTAGCGGAGTTGCCCAGGTGAGCGTGTACGGGGCGCAGAAGTACGCCGTGCACGCCAAACTCGATCCCAAGGCGCTGGCCAGCCGCCAGATCGGCATTGACGAAGTTTCGAACGCCATCCAGACCGGCAACGTGAACCTGCCTACCGGCATTCTGTATGGGACGCACCAGGCATTCACGGTTCAGGTGAACGGTCAACTCACCAAGGCCGCGGACTACGGTCCGCTGGTCGTGGCCTACCGCAATGGCGCTCCGGTGCGGCTGCGGGACCTTGGGGAAGTAGTGGATGGAGTGGAGAACGATAAGACCGCGAGCTGGTTCTACGACGCCAAGGGCCTGCGGCGCGGAATCATCCTTGCCATTCAGCGTCAGCCGGGAACCAACACGGTGGAAGTCGTCGACTCCATCAACCAGCTGATGCCCAGCTTCCGCGCAGTCATGCCGCCGTCCATCAACGTGGACACGCTCTACGACCGCTCGGTTTCCATCCGCTCCTCAGTGGACGATGTGAAGTTCACCTTGTTCCTGGCGCTGGTGCTGGTCATTCTTGTCATCTTCCTGTTTTTGCGCAACCTTTCGGCGACCGCAATTCCCAGCATGGCGCTGCCCATGTCCATCGTGGGTACGTTCGCGATCATGTATCTGCTGGGATATTCGCTGGACAATCTGTCGCTGATGGCGCTGACGCTTTCCGTCGGCTTCGTGGTGGATGACGCCATCGTGATGCTGGAAAACATCGTGCGCCACATGGAGATGGGCGAGCGCCCGATGGAAGCGGCCTTCCGCGGCGCAGGCGAGATCGGCTTCACCATCGTTTCCATGACGTTGTCGCTGGCGGCGGTGTTCATTCCCGTGCTGTTCATGAGCGGCATTCTGGGCCGGCTGCTGCACGAGTTCGCTGTGACCATCAGTGTGGCGATTCTGGTCTCGGGAGTGGTTTCGCTCAGCCTGACGCCCATGCTGTGCAGCCGTTTCCTGCGCGCGTCGAAGGAAATAGAGCATGGCCGGTTGTGGCGGCTCTTCGAGAGCTTTTTCGACGGGCTGTTGCGGTTTTACGATCGCACGCTGCAGGTGACCCTCCGGCACAAATTTGCCACCATGGCAGTTTCCGTCGTGGTCATGGCGGGCACCGCCTACCTGTTTATCGCCATCCCTAAAGGCTTCCTGCCGGATGAGGACCAGGGACAAATCTTCATCTTTACCGAAGGTCCGCAGGGCATCTCATTCGATAGCATGATGCAGCATCAGCTCGCCTTGAATAAGGTGGTGATGGCACAGCCCTACATCGACTCTTTCATGTCCACCGCCGCGGGCGGAAATGCGGGGCGTCTGTTTGCCCGGCTAAAGCCGCGGAGCCAGCGCATGTCAGCGCAGGAGATTGTTCAGGACCTAAGAGGGAAGCTGGCGGCTGTCCCCGGTATCAACGCCTTTCCGCAGCTGCTGCCGCCCATCCGCATCGGCGGGCAGTTGACGAAGAGCCAGTACCAGTTCACGCTGCAATCGCCCGACACCAGCGAGCTCTATCAGGACGCGCCCAGGCTGGAAGCGAAACTGCGCAGCGATCCGCAATTGCAAAAGCTGTTGCAGGATGTCACCAGTGATCTGCAGATTACCAATCCCCAGGTCAACGTGGACATCGATCGCGACAAGGCGTCGGCGCTGGGCATTACCGCCAACCAGGTGGAGGATGCACTGTACACGGCTTACGGCCAGCGGCAGATTTCAACCATCTACGCGCCCAACAACGCCTACCGCGTGATCACCGAACTGGAGAACCAGTACCAGCTCGATCCCTCGGCCCTCTCACTACTGTATGTGCGCTCTTCGAACGGGCAACTGGTGCCGTTGAATGCCGTGGCCAGGCTTACGCGGACGCTCGGACCTCTCACCATCAATCACCTGGGACAGCTGCCTGCAGTGACGATTTCCTTCAACCTGCGCCCGGGGGTTTCTCTGGGCGATGCCGTGAATGCCGTGGGCCGGACGGCGCGGGAGATGTTGCCGGCCAGCGTCAGCACCAGCTTTCAGGGCACGGCGCAGGCCTTCGAGTCCTCGATCAGCGGGCTGGGATTGCTGCTGGTGATGGCCATCCTGGTCATCTATCTGGTGCTGGGCATCCTGTATGAAAGCTTTATCCATCCCTTGACCATTCTTTCCGGCCTGCCCTCGGCGGGTTTTGGCGCTCTGATCACCCTGATGCTCTTCCATCTCGAACTTAACCTTTACGGTTTTGTGGGCGTGATCATGCTGGTTGGGATCGTGAAGAAAAATGCCATTATGATGATCGATGTGGCCCTGGAGCGGCAGCGCGACAGCCACGACCCGGCGCAGGAGGCAATTTATCAGGGAGCCTTGCTGCGCTTCCGTCCCATCATGATGACCACCATGGCGGCGCTTATGGGGACGCTGCCGATCGCGCTCGGTTTTGGCGCGGGCGCGGAGTCACGCCGCCCGCTGGGACTGGCCGTGGTCGGCGGGCTGGTATTTTCCCAGCTGCTGACTCTGTACATTACTCCCGTCTACTACATCTACATGGATTCCTTCCAGAACTGGCTCCGCTCGCGCCGGAAGCGCAAGGCGCTTCCTGCCGGCGAATTTGAGAGGGAACCCGTGCTAGCTGGAAAAGCCAGCAAGTAGAGCGCGACCTTACTCGCGCATTTAGAATCCTCTCTCTTGCGCGGATGGCGTCATGCTAGCTTGCGAAGCATCTGGCGTGAACCACATCATCCTTGACGTCGAGTCATCCTGAGCGAGACCGCCTCTTCGCTGGCGAAGAGGCGGTGGAGTCGAAGGTCCTCTATCCCGGAGGTGACCTCTTCGGAGCTGCAGCCTGACTCATAGGTGGGGACCATGGTGACGCGCCAGGTAGCGACACGCGGCCAATGGGTCCTGGGCTAGGGGTCCTTCGACTTCATCAGTGCTTCGCTTTGGCGAAGCACTGATTTCGCTCAGGATGACTCGCTCCTATTAAACCCAAGCTGTCCACTACTGAAGTCCCTCGGGATGACTCCGCGGAGTGGTGCGAGGGCCGCATACTTCGCGCCCATCGATTCCGCGCGATCGGGTAACATGTCCGGTTGGGTGCGAAGACATCTTGGATTCGAACACCGCTGAGATCGACACTCCTTCCGACAAGGCCCCACCTCCGGCGTGGTTTCGATTTCTTGCTCCCTCCATCACCGATCTGATCTTCATCGTTCTGCTGTTTGCCATGAGCAGCGGAGCGCTGGCGCCGCGCCTGCTGGGGGATGCCAGCATCGGGTGGCACATACGCAATGGCGAGCGGATGCTGCGCACGCACTCGATTACTCGCGTTGATCCGTTCTCCGTGACCCTGGGCGGGCAAACCTGGTACGCGTGGGAATGGCTGTACGAAGCAAAGATTGCGGGCATCCACCATTGGATGGGACTGAACGGCGTGGTCTTCTTCACCGCCGTGATCATTGCCCTGACTTTCGCTCTCACGCTGCACCTCTGTTTGCGGCGCGGCGCGGACCTTCCCGTCGCCGCGCTCCTGCTCGCCCTGTCTCTGGGCGTCTCCATGATTCATCTGTTTGCCCGGCCGCATGTGCTGAGCTGGTTGTTCACCGTGATCTGGTTCCAGTTGCTGGACAGCTCGGAGAGCGCGAACCATGCTGCAAGCCAGCGGCGCTTGTGGTATCTGCCCGCGCTGATGCTGCTCTGGGTGAATGTGCATGGAGGCTTTGTCCTGGGCTTTGCGCTGCTCGGCTTGTATCTGTTGAGCGCTGCCATACGGTACTACCGCAGCCGCGATGGAGAAGAGTCACGAGGCTTGGTGCAGCGGTCAAAAACGCTTGGAATGGTGACCGTGGCTTCCCTGGCGGCCAGTCTGATCAATCCGTACGGTTATGAGCTGCACGTTCATGTGTACCGGTATCTCACCAGCCGCTGGCTGATGAACCATATTGACGAATTTCTTTCGCCCAATTTTCACGGCGTGGCCCAGCAATGCTTTGTGGCGATCCTGCTGATCACGATCGTGGCGCTGGCTGCGGCGCACAACAAGCCGTCACTTTCGCGCGTGTTGGTGCTGCTCCTGGCGACGTACAGCGGCTTGTATGCTGCGCGCAGCCTTCCGGTTTCATCGCTCATGTTCACACTCATCGTCGCGCCTCTATGGACCCAGGCCCTCACAGATGCCAGAGAGAACCAAAACCTCTCCTTGCGCCTGCGGGCTTTCGTTTCCCGCTGGCAGGAGTTCACCGGGCGCGTGAGAAACGTCGAACTGGGCTTCCGCGGTCATCTCTGGCCGGCGGCAGCGGTGTTTCTAGGAGTGCTGGTCTGTGCGCACCAGGGCCGGCTGGGAGCAACCCAATGGATGCACGCGCACTTCGATCCCAAACATGTTCCGGTACAGGCCACGGACACGATTGTCGAACGTGGCATTCGGGAACCGATCTTTGCACCCGACTCCTGGGGCGGATACCTGATCTACCGTCTCTATCCGGAAAACAGAATCTTCGTTGACGACCGCCACGACTTTTACGGTGTAGATTTTCTGCGCGATTACCTGAAGGCCATTCGGCTCACTCCCGACTGGGACAAGTTCTTGAATGAGAAGCACGTGAATTGGGCGCTACTGCCGGCCGGGTCTGCGCTGGCCAACATGCTGGAAGAAACCACGCAGTGGAATGTGGTGTATCGCGATGGAACCGCGGTGTTGCTGGAAAGAAAGCAGCTACTGGCTCCTAGCTCCTAGCTAGAACCAAGACCCGATAGATGCTGGAAGCCAGTAGCTCGGAATTCGTGTGCCGTCGGAAATATCGAATATCGAAATGTAAGCGGCGCAGGTCCAGTTGCCTGAAACAGCAGGTCCCTCCACTACGCTCGCTTCGCTCCGCTCCGGTCGGGATGACAATATTGTTAATTCAACAAAGTTCCGGGAGACTAGTAGCTAGCAGCCAGGAGCTAGAAGCGCTTCCTAATACTGATCGTTGGTGTCGATGTTGAAGCCGAGGATAGCGTTGACCTCGATGGGGTCAGTTCCACGCCGCGCCGGACGGAATTTCCAGCTGTTGAGCGCGGTCAGGACCTTGC
>DATGYF010000351.1:0-1749 GCA_035298145.1 Terriglobales bacterium
CGGACGGCCGCGTATCCCTGCTGGTTGAAGGAATAGTGGTCTCCGCCGCGCAGATAACGGTCCAGCCGGAACACCAGCAGCGGCTGGGCTGCGGTCTGGTAAGTACGGCTGACTTCGGCGATGTAACGGGCCAACAGGCGGGAGGCGGAATCGCTCTCCCCGCCCAGATTGCGCACCTGGCGCAATTCCGTTTCGGTCGCGGCCAGCGGCACGCCTTCCGAAAATACGCGTACTACCTCTGGATTTTGCTGCGGACTGCGATCGCCGCCAACGATGTCGTTGTTGAGGACGGCCTCGATGTTCCAATTCTGGTCTCGCGCCATCCTGGCGAAGTGGCGGCTGCCGTTCAGGCCCTGCTCTTCGCCGGCTACCGTCAGGAAAATGATGGTTGCGGGAAACTTCATCTGGCTGAGGACGCGAGCGCACTCCAGGCTCACCGCAGTGCCGCTGGCGTCGTCGTTGGCGCCGGGAGCGATGCCGCTTACATCCAGGGTGTCACTGTTGCGCGAATCGTAGTGGCCCGTGACCAGCACGATGCGTTTGGCACTCTCGGGGCCGGTGCCCTTCTGGACCGCATAAACATTGGTGATGACCGTGGGCTTCGGAATCCGCTCCGCGGGGGCTTCGGTGAAGCTGTCAGTCTTGACTTCGAGGCATCCGCCACAGGCGCGCGAGTAGCTTTCGAATTCCGCCTTGATCCATTCCCGCGCCGCGCCGATGCCGTGGCCGGCCTTGACAGAGTCGGCATCCTGGGCGGAGAGCGTGAGGCGAGTCTGGAAGCTGACCAGCTTTTCGATGTTGGCCTGAATCCGTTGCGCAGAAACCCGGGCTAGGGCGGCTGCGATTTGAGGATCCGCAGGCGGTTTGGGTTCGAGCCTGTCGGTTTGCGCGAAGGTGCGGTATGGTACGGTTGCGGGGAACAGCGCCAGCAACAAGAGGACCAGGGAAATTCTGGGAGTAAACATGATGTCCACGGAGTAAGCTTGTGCCGTATATTTTTTCCGGTCACCAGCCCTTGACCTCTGGCCCGGGAGAAACTAAATATTAACAGGAGCACTCTTACCCAGGACACCCGTCCAGCCCGGAGGCCAGCATGATTTATTGTCCCGAATGCGAGACCAATCTCGATATTGACGAAGAAGAGGTTGACGAAGGCGAAATCGTTTCCTGTCCCGAGTGCGGCAGCGACTTCGAAATCGTCACCGTAAGTCCTATCGAGTTGAAGCCGGTGGAAGAGGCAGTCATTGACGAGGAAGAACTGGAGGAAATGGGGGACGGAGACGATTCCTAGTCCTGCCTGCATTTCGGTATCTCCCGCCCGGATCGGCCTCAGGTTCATGATCGTTTTCTCGATCGGCGCACTCTGCTTCGCTCTCGTGGTACCCGCCGGCCAGGCCGCAGCCCAGAAGCCCGGCCAGCCTTACGCACTCATTTTCGGGACGGTCTGGGGGCCGGATGACCGGCCGCTTTATGGAGTGAAGGTAAAGATCCGGCGGGCGGACCAGAAGAAGGCGCGCTGGGAGCTTTATTCCGATCACAATGGAGAGTTTGCCCAGCGGGTGCCCCCGGGCCCGGCCGACTACCTGGTCTGGGCCGACCTGAAGGGCTATAAGTCACCTGCAGGCAAGGAGTTACACCAGCAGTCCGAGGTCAAAGTGCATGTGGACAAGGATGAGCGTCAGGACCTCGGTCTGCATCTAAAGCAGTAGAGCTTATGGTCGCTGTTTCGCGGGAGGGTATGGAAAATTC
>DATGYF010000352.1:0-3702 GCA_035298145.1 Terriglobales bacterium
CACCGCCGAGGCTACGGCCAGGCTGGCTCATTCGCTGGGAGCGGAGATCGCGGGGCTGGGGTTCGTGGTCGAACTCGATTTCCTGAAAGGGCGGGACAAGTTGAAGGATTACGACGTGTTTTCGCTGCTGCACTACGGGGAGTAGGAAATAGCAATTGGCAGGTGGCACTTGGCTATTCCGGTTTCATGACGGGAGAAGGTTCTACGTTGCTCACGATCAGCTTCCCTTCCTTGGGCAAATAGCTTTTCTTCCGGAACCAGTCTTCCATCGCAGATTTCAATTCCTCGACAGGAACCTGGGTCCCGATCTCCATCACTCCATCGGCCACCGGCAGGGTGTTATCGAAGACGCTGGCGTTGGTGAAGTTGCGCATGGAAAAACTGTCCAGCCACTTCAGCGGGCACGGCAGGAGGCGCCCGCTCTGCTCGTACTGCACGCGAATCCTGCGGGCAAACATGCAGCAATTTAACCACAGAATACGTAGGGGCAGATGTCCTCATCTGCCCGGCGGAGCGAAGCTCTGCTATTTCCGCGCATGCACGAACCTGTCGAGCTGCGCTCGACCGGGCAGATGAGGACATCTGCCCCTGCGTGGACCGTGGTGCTTGACAGGCGGCCCTCCCGGGCATACGCTTCCGCGGCGTATCTGGAGGCACCTATGTTCGTGGGCGGCGGTTTGATCTACATCATTCTGGTGGGACTGATCGCGGGCTGGGCGACGGGCAAGATCATGAAGGGCGCCGGTTACGGCGTGATTGTTGACATCCTGCTCGGCATCGCCGGGGCCATATTTGGAAGCTGGGTGCTGCGCCTGCTTGGCTTTTACACCAGCGGCGGATTGATTCCCAGCATTCTGGTGGCGATTCTGGGTGCCGTGCTGCTGGTGGTCATCGTGCGCGCTCTGAAACGGGCTTAGCAAGAAGTGCCGAGCTGCGCTCGACCGGGCAGATACGTGGATGGCATGGGCCAACAACTATTCCGGTCTTCCCGAGCCGATCTGCACGAGATCGGTTGCGCCCGGCGGCTGGGACGCAAGCGCCTGCCATCTCGCGGGCATGACCGAGCCTGACCGCAGGCGGTTCATCAGCGAGCCGACGGCGGTTGAACCGCGCACCAGGTGTCCGATGCTCAGCGGACCTACCAGCTTGCGCTGCTGCACATGATGCAGGCCGCTGGAGACGACGCAGCCGCACTGGCTGCAATCCGGCGTGCCGCCAAAAATGCAGGGCTCGACGCGGGTGGTCAGGTCCGCCGAGAAGTTGGTGGACATTTTTGAGAACAGACATTCCTGCGGATTCTTCGGCGGCTCGAGAATCGCTTGCGCGATCCCCGGATTCATCAGCAGTTTCGGATAAGCCTCGCGCAGACCGGGCAATTCATCCGCCACCCGCTGCCGCTCTTCCTGTGTGAGCATTTCCGGAGTTTGCTCGCCCTGCTGCGGACTGTAAATACTCACCCAGATCCGCTTTACCTCCGGACGGGCCTGCCAGAATGCCAGATATTCTTCCAGATACCCGGCGCGCTTCATCATGGGCCCGGTAACGGTCCAGTGAATATTCACTTCGCGGCCCTGGATGTTTTCCAGAATGCGATCGTAGGTGGCGGGCTTGCGCCTTGGATCATGGTGCTCGGGCAGGCCGTCGATTGAAACCGCGACCCGGTTCCGCCGCAGTCCCATCCATTCCATCGGGATGGGAATGATCCCGCTGGTCACCACCATGCTGAAGATATTCCGCCGGCTGAGTTCGGGCAGGATGCGGCTGAGCTCTCGGTGCCGGATCATGGGCTCGCCGCCCACCAGCGAAACATGCAGCGGCCGGTGCTTCTTCACCAGCCCAAGAACTCCCTCCACTAACGCGTCGCCGCGCAAGTCGGAGAGCTCGGTCAACTTCTTCTCGCCGCCCAAGTGGGAGTCGCCGTAGGCATAGCATCCCGGACAGCTCAACGGACATTCGCGGGTAATTTCGATGGACAACATGGGAGCCCGGCCGTTCAGGATGCTTCCCCAGGCAGCAAAGAGCTCTCCTACAGTCATTCCAGGACGCGATTGGGACGTCATAAGATTAAATTGTGACCTAGTTGGGGCTTTTAGACTTAGATGCGGAATGGGACAGAATCGCTGAAGAAAAGAAACTATGAGGAACGGAAGGATTACGATCCTTCTGGTGCGGAGATGGAACCAGCGCTGACAACAGGCCGCAGAGGATAAACCTAGTTCTCACAGTTCATTACGCATCGCTGCGCGCCCGGAAATCTTCCGCGGCAAGCAATTCATTCGCATCTCTGGCAAAATGGAAGGTACGATAACGCACATCGCAGAACCTTGAGCCTGCTTCCGTTTCCCTGTACAGGATGGCTATGAAAAGTGCACGATCGCGCGGGCCACTCACGCGCAACATACACCTCGTCAAGTGGGTTGAAAAAACCGCCGAGTTGACCAAGCCCAAGGACATTCACTGGGTGGACGGCTCGCAGGCGGAGTATGACAAGCTCTGCCGCGATATGGTGGCCAGCGGATCCTTCACGAAGCTGAATGAAGACTTGTGGCCGGGCTGTTTCCTGGCCCGCTCCGATCCGAGCGATGTGGCCCGGGTGGAAGACCGTACCTTCATCTGCTCGCTGTCGAAGGACAACGCCGGTCCCACCAACAACTGGGAAAATCCCTACACCATGCGCCGCAAGCTGAAGGAAATATTCAAAGGCTGCATGCAGGGACGGACCATGTACGTTCTGCCCTACAGCATGGGCCCGGTGGGCGGACCGATGTCGCGGATCGGCGTGGAACTTACTGATTCGCCTTATGTGGTCGTAAACATGCGAATCATGGCGCGCATCGGGATCGATGTCTTCAAGGAAATTGACAAAGATGAGCAGCGCGTCGTGCCCTGCATCCACAGCGTGGGCGCCCCGCTGGCTCCGGGACAGAAAGATGTTCCCTGGCCCTGCAATCCGGAAAAATACATAGTCCATTTTCCCGAGACCCGCGAGATCTGGTCGTACGGTTCGGGCTACGGCGGTAACGCGCTGCTGGGCAAGAAGTGTTTTGCTCTGCGCATCGCTTCCAACATCGCACGCGACGAGGGGTGGATGGCGGAGCACATGCTCATCCTCGGAGTGGAAGATCCGCACGGCAAAAAGACATATGTCGCGGCGGCCTTCCCCAGTTCCTGCGGCAAGACCAATTTCGCCATGATGGTGCCGCCGGCGGGGCTGAAAGACTGGAAGGTTTGGACGGTCGGAGATGACATCGCGTGGATCAAGCCCGACGCCCAGGGCTGCCTGCGAGCCATCAATCCGGAGGCTGGGTTCTTTGGCGTGGCCCCGGGAACGTCACAGAAAACCAATCCCAACGCGATGGCCACGCTCTCCCGCAACACCATCTTTACCAATGTGGCCCTCACCCCGGATGGAGGCGTGTGGTGGGAGGGAATGACGGACGAGCCGCCCGCCGAACTGCTGGACTGGCAGGGGCATCAGTGGACGCCTGAGATGGCAAAGAAAACCGGCGCCAAGGCGGCCCATCCCAATGCGCGCTTTACCGCTCCCGCTGCGCAGTGTCCGACGATTGATGCCGCCTGGGAAGATCCCACCGGCGTTCCCATCAGCGCCATTATTTTTGGGGGCCGCCGCGCCAGCACCATTCCGCTTATCTACCAGGCTTTCAACTGGAGCGCAGGAGTTTACGTCGGCGCCACCATGGG
>DATGYF010000353.1:0-4400 GCA_035298145.1 Terriglobales bacterium
AGCCCGCCGTATCCGCCAGACCGCGCTGGCGCTGGCCGAGGTAGATGTCCTGGCGGCGCTGGCGCAGATTGCCGCTTTGCGAAATTATTGCCGCCCGAAGTTTGACGACTCTGCCGACCTCGAGATCGTCGCCGGACGCCATCCCGTCATCGAACAACTGGAGTTGGGCAGCGGAGACCGTTTCGTGCCCAACGATCTTTTTCTGAACTCAACCACGAACGCCATCATGGTGCTGACCGGCCCCAACATGGGCGGCAAATCCACCTATTTGCGGCAAGCCGCACTCACCGTAATCATGGCGCAGGCAGGATCATTCGTGCCCGCGCGTTCCGCTCGACTAGGGCTGGTCGATCGCGTGTTCACCCGCATTGGTGCCAGCGACAACCTGGCCCGCGGACGCTCCACCTTCATGATCGAGATGACGGAAACTGCCGCCATCCTGCACACAGCGACGCCACGGTCTTTAATTCTTCTTGACGAAGTGGGACGCGGAACCGCCACCTACGATGGCCTGGCCATCGCCTGGGCCGCGGTCGAATACATTCACGCCCGCACTCGCGCCAAGACCCTTTTCGCCACTCACTATTTCGAATTGACCGAACTGGCCGATCAACTCTCCGGCGTCAAGAACTATCACGTGACGGTAAAGGAAACCGGCGGCGGAATCGTGTTTCTCCGCAAAGTCGCGCCTGGGGCGGCCGACCGCAGCTACGGGATCGAAGTGGCCAAGCTGGCGGGGCTTCCCCACGAAGTGATCGTGCGCGCACGCGAGGTGCTGGCCGAACATGAGAGCGCGGAACGCCAGCTGATGGGACATCTTTCGCCGGGTTCAACCCCACCGGCTGCGCAGCTGACTATCTTCACGCCGCTGTCACAACCAGTGCTGGACAAACTGCGCGAAGTTGATTTGAATTCTCTGACTCCGCTGGAGGCGCTGAACCTGCTGGCTCAGCTGAAAAAGCAGGTGGAATGAGGTTCATCCGACAATCTGATTTCGGGGTGAGTTTGTTAGCGGCCTTTGCGGGGGTTCTTTGCGTCCTTTGCGGTTAAGAGCTTTTACCGCAAAGGACGCAAAGAAACCGCAAAGAACGCTAAGAAAACTCCTTGAATAACTACTGATAATGCCCAGACACAACGGTTCCTCCGATCTCTATCCAAGCATCGGCCAACTCCTCATCATCGGTTTCGACGGCACCGAAATGTCGTCCGGCCTGGCCGATCTGCTGAGCCGCATTCAACCCGCGGGCGTCATCCTGTTCGCGCGCAACATTACAGGCGGAGAGCAAACTTACAACCTGCTGAAGGAGTGCCAGGCCTGCGTATCGACACCCCTGTTCACCACCGTGGACATGGAGGGCGGCCGAGTCGATCGCTTTCGCAACATCAACGGCTCAAGCCCTTCTGCCGCCGATGTCTTCGCCACCGGCGACCGCAAGCTTTTTCGCAAACACGGCAGGGTCATCGGCGAATCCTGCCGGACACTGGGATTCAACACCGACTTCGCGCCGGTGGTGGACCTGGCCTTCGAGCCCTCCAAGACGGTCATGAGCTCCCGCGCTGTTTCCGCCGATCCGAAACAAGCGGTCCTTTATGCCCGGGAATTTCTCAAGGGACTGCGCGCGGCGCGGGTCATTGGCTCTGGCAAGCATTTTCCCGGCCTCGGCGAGGCCAACCTCGACACTCACCAGGAACTCCCCTCGATCAACAAGCCGTGGAAGAAACTGTGGGCGGAGGACCTGTATCCCTACCGGACCTTGCGCCGTGAACTGCCCATGGTGCTGATCGGACACGCCAACTACCCCGCGATTACTCACGACGACAGCCCCGCATCGCTCTCCAGAAAGTGGATCACCGATGTCTTGCGAAAAAAGATCGGCTACCGGGGCCTGGTCGTCTCTGACGATCTGGAAATGGGAGGAGTGCTGAAAGCGGCGCCCATCGAGCAGGCCGCCGTTGAGCACGTCCGCGCCGGCGGTGACCTGTGCCTGATCTGTCACATCGAGGAATATGTCACGCGTTCCTACGAGGCGCTCATCAAGGAAGCTGAGCACAACCGCAAGTTTGCCCAACGGGTAAGGGAGTCGGCTGCACGCGTGCTGGCCTTCAAGAAGAAATCTCCGGAATTAAAGCGCAGAGCGCCAGCGCCCACCGCGGCGAAGCTCGAGAGATTGTCCCGCCAGGTATGGGAACTCGGCGAGCAGGTCAGGCTGGCTAAGCTGGGAGCGGCCACTTCATGATCGTCGCCGGCATCATGAGCGGCACCTCAGCCGATGGCATCAACGTGGCCCTGGTCAAGCTGGCTTCACCCCAGCCCATGTGGTCGCGCGCGACTCGCCCGCGAGTTCTTGACTCATCCAACCTGACTTTCAAATTCGTAGCCCAAGCTGAGTACCCATACCCGAAAGCAGTCCGCCGTGCGGTGCTGCAAGCCATGAATGCCGCACAAATCAGCGTAGCTGACCTCGCCCGCCTGAATTTTCTGCTGGCCGAACTCTACGCCGAGGCTGTTCTCACCACGCAACACCGTTTCCGCCTGAAAGTAGAACTAATCGGCTGCCACGGCCAGACTCTCTATCACCAGGGCGAGCCGGCGAACTTTCTGGGCCGCAAACTGGCTGTCACCTGGCAGACTGGGGAAGGCGCCGTGATTGCCGCACGCACAGGCGTCCCCGTCGTGTCCGATTTCCGCCCGGCCGACATGGCCGCCGGAGGCAAGGGCGCTCCCCTGGTTCCCTTCCTCGACTACCTTCTCTATCGAGATCGACAAATCGGCCGCGTCGTGCAAAATATCGGCGGCATCGCAAACTTGACCGCGATCCCGGCTGGCGCATCCGCGAAACAGGTGACGGCATTCGACACCGGCCCCGGCAACATGGTGATCGATGCGGTCACGGAGCGCCTCTTCGGCCAACCCTACGACCGCGATGGTCGCATCGCAGCTTCGGGCGCGGTCCTTGAGCGGGTGGTGTCTGAGATCCTGCGCCGGCCATTTTTTCGCCGCCCGCCGCCCAAGACCGCCGGACGGGAGGAATTTGGACGCGAGTTCGCGCAGCAATTCATCAAGAGCTGTGGGCGGGCGAGTAAAGCAGATGTGGTCGCCACCGCCACGGCGTTGACGGCACGCTCCATCGCCGATGCTCTGCGCCGCTTCGTGCTAACGCGTCGCGGAAATTACCGGGAGTTCGTCGTCTCCGGCGGCGGCGCCAATAATCCGACACTCCTCGCTATGCTGGCCAACGAACTTCGCTCTCTGCATCTAACCATTCGCGCTTCCGACGAATTCGGATTGCCCTCCGCAGCCAAGGAAGCCGCCGCCTTCGCGCTCATGGCGTACGAAACCTGGAACCATCGACCGTCCAATCTTCCCTCCGCCACCGGAGCCAGGCGGCCGGCCATCCTGGGAAAGATCTCGTATGCGTGAGCCGTTCCAAGCAATCCTCTCATCCCTAGCGAAGGTGGAGGCGCGCGCGCGCGCCGAAACGAGTCGAGGGACCTGTTGTGTGTTCTTGCTGGCGAGCACGATCAAAGTTCTTGCGGTCGCCAGCCTGCTCGCCTTCACTCTCTCCTGCTCCAGCAAACCCGATCCCAACACCCTGGTGATGATCATCGAGAGCAGTCCCACCAACCTCGATCCCCGCATCGGCCTGGACGCGCAATCGGAGCGCATCGACGACCTCATCTTTGACGACCTGCTCACCCGCGGCAACAACCTTGACGTCGCTCCCGGCCTGGCCGAACGCTGGGACATTCCCGATCCCCTGACATACATCTTCCACCTGCACCAGGGCGTCAAGTTTCATGACGGCCGCCCCTTGACGGCTCGCGACGTGAAGTGGACCTTCGACTCCCTGTTGCAGGGCAAGGTGCGCAGCGCAAAAGCAGCGGTTTACCGATTCGTGGACCGCATCGACGTGGCCGACGACTACACCGTCGCCTTCCACCTGAAAGAACCTTTCGCCACGTTGCTGTGGAACCTCTCCGACGGCGCCATGGGCATTGTTCCCTATGGCAGCGGCGATGAGGTCGGCCGCCAGCCCATCGGCTCGGGTCCCTTCCGATTCGTCAGCGCAGAGCAAGATAAAGATGTTGTGCTCGCGCGCAATGACGACTATTGGGGCGAAAAAGCACATCTCTCCAAAGTTCGCTTTATTGTCGTGCCCGATACCACCACGCGCGCGCTGGAACTGCGCAAAGGCAGCGCCGACATCGCCATCAACGCCCTGACTTCCGACATGGTCCTGACTCTGGAACGTGATCCGAATCTCGCCGTCATGCACGCCCCCGGCACCGTGCTGGCTTATCTGGCGTTCAACCTGCGCGATCCTATTCTCAAGAACGAGCGGGTCCGGCAGGCTCTCGCGTATGCGATTGACCGCCGCCCTCTGCTGGAATATCTGCAA
>DATGYF010000354.1:0-4227 GCA_035298145.1 Terriglobales bacterium
CGGAGTGTTTGAAGTGCCGATGGGCACGAAGTATTCCGAACTGATTCAGGAGTACGCCGGCGGCGTGCTCGACGGGCGCGCGCTGCTTGGCTTCGCTCCCTCGGGGCCGTCATCCGGATACTTGCCGGCGTCCATGGCCGATCTTCCGCTGGACTGGAATGCGTTGGCGGCGGCCGGCTCGATGGTGGGTTCCGGAGCAATTGTGGTCTGTGGCGAAGGCCGCTGCATGCTGGATATGGCACTCAACGCGGTGCGCTTTTATCGCAATGAATCCTGCGGCAAGTGTGTGCCCTGCCGCGTGGGTTCGCAGAAGATGGTCGAGATGCTCACCGGATGGACGGAAGGCCGCGCTTCGAATTCCGACCTGCAACTGCTCGACGAACTCTCCTTCGCGATGAAACTGACTTCAATTTGCGGCCTGGGGCAGATTGTTCCCGCGCCCATCCAATCCGTGCTGAAGCACTTCCCCCAGGTGGTGGACGAGCACGTCAAGAATGGGCGCTGCCCTGCAGGCGTTTGCATCCCGAAGCGAGGGGCGGCATGAGTTCCAGGACTGCGCCCGAAATTCAGCTGACCATCGATGGCAAGCAAGTTTCGGTCCCGGCTGGGACCACAATCTTTGATGCTGCCCGCATCAACGGCATACCGATTCCCACGCTTTGCCATCAGCAGAATGAAAATCCCGTAGGCGTGTGCCGGGTCTGCGTAGTGGATGTGGGGCAACGCGTGTATGCCGCGTCCTGCATTCGTCAAGCTGAGGCCGGGATGACGGTGAAGACGGCGACCGGGCAGGTGCAAAGCGCACGACACACCCTGATCGAATTGCTGATGTCGGACCATCCCGCGCCCTGCGCCCGGCAACTGCACTCGGGCGATTGCGAACTGGAACATCTGGCCGCCGCCGCGGGAATCACCGAACCCCGCTTCCCGCGCCGCACCACGCCGCGGGGAAAGGATGACTCGTCGGCGGTGATCGCGGTGGACCACGAGTCCTGCATCCTGTGCGACCGCTGCATTCGCGGTTGCGACGATATCCGGCACAACTGGGTGCTGGCTCGCCGCGGCAAGGGATATCAGGCCGGCATCGCCTTCGATAACAACCTGCCGATGGGCGGGTCGTCGTGCGTTTCCTGTGGCGAGTGTATGGTGTCGTGCCCCACCGGCGCGCTCACCAACAAGCGGGTTGTCGGAACCGAGTTGGGAGAAGGCGACGTTATTGATCCTGCCGAGCTTTTGCACCTGCCGATTTTCGAAAACGTCTCGGGCACATTTCTCGAACTCAATCAGAAAGCAGTGGTCAAAAGACGTTTCCGCGCCGGGGAGATCATCTGCCGCGAAGGAGATTTCGGTTCCACGGCTTTTTATATTCTGGAAGGCAAAGCAGAAGTTTTTCTTTCCAGCCCGATCGCGCACGTCAGGACTCAGGGCAGCAGCAGCGGATTCTTCAGCCGGCTCAAAAGCATGCTATCGCCGCGCGAGGAGGACAGCCGCAGCGAAGAATCCTACCGGCCGTTCATCCCGATTGATGCCTCGGTCGATTTGCCTTACGACAATCCCATTGCCGAGCTTGGGCCGGGCGACTTGTTCGGCGAGATGACCTGCATGAGCTACTATCCGCGCTCGGCCACGGTGCGGGCGAAGACCGATTGCCTGATGCTGGAAATGCTGCGCAACGTGCTCGACATCCTGCAGCGCAACAAGACTTTCCGGGCTCAACTGGAGCGCAACTATCGCGTCCGCGCCCTCGATTCGCACCTGCGCAGCGTACCCATTTTCGCTCCCTTGACCAAGGATTTTGTCGATCACTTGCGCGACCGGGTGGAATTGCTGCGCTTCAGCCCGGGACAGGTAATCTGCCGCCAGGGCGATGCCGCCGACAGCTTCTATCTGATCCGCATCGGGTTCGTAAAAGTCTCCGAAGAGAAGCTGGGAGGCGAACTGGTGCTGGCCTATCTGGCGCGGGGCGGCTACTTCGGCGAGATCGCCCTGCTCACCGGCAGCCCGCGCACGGCCACCTGCACCGCTCTCGATCATGTCGAGGTGGTGCGCATTTCAGCGGAAGACTTTCAGTTAATGCTCGACAAGTTTCCCGACGTGCGGCACAGCCTGGAGGCCACGGCGCACCAACGGCTGGCGGAGAACCGAAGCCGCACCATCCGGACCGAGAATGTTCCCGTGGACCAGTTTCTCGCCCAGGGGCTGATGGAAGCGCAGAGCCTGCTGGTGCTCGATCTGGAACGCTGCACGCGTTGCGATCAGTGCGTGCGCGCCTGCGCCGACGCACATGACGGGGTGAGCCGGCTGGTGCGCGAAGGCCTGCGTTTCGACAAGTACCTGGTGGCGACTTCGTGCCGCCAGTGCCGCGATCCGCTATGCATGGTGGGCTGCCCCGTGGGCTCGATCCGAAGACGCAACACGCTCGAAGTGATCATCGAAGACTGGTGCATCGGCTGCGGCCTGTGCGCTACTAACTGTCCGTACGGGAACATCAACCTGCACCCCTTTCCGGTGGAGGTGGATGATCCGGCGCATCCTGGCCGGCAGATCGCGAGCGTCAAGGTCAAGGCGACGTCCTGCGATCTCTGCCACGATCATGCCGAGCCCAGTTGCGTGTACGCCTGTCCGCACGACGCCGCGCACCGGGTGAATCCGCCGGAGTTCTTCGCCAATATCATTCAACCGCAAAGCATGACAACGAAGGCGAGGAGCTGAGGCTGCGTGCGGATCGACGACACTCACCGCAAATGGTTCGCCGGAAGCATAATCGGGCTGGCGGTGGCAACCGCGGTGTATGTGTTGTATAGCGTGCGTTCAGCGCAAGGCCCGCGGGGCGGCAGCGCGCTGGGCCTGACATTCGGCATCGTTGGATTCAGCTTCATGCTGTTTGCCGGACTGCTGGGGTTGCGCAAGAAGTTTCCCATCTGGCGAGTTGGAAGAGCGCAATCCTGGATGCGCGGCCATCTGTGGCTGGGATTTCTCAGCTTTCCGCTCATCCTTTTCCATGGCGGCTTTCATTTCGGCGGCCCGCTCACTCGCGTCATGATGTGGCTGTTTATTTTTGTTTTCGCCAGCGGAATTCTCGGAGCCGCGCTGCAGCACTTCATTCCACGCATCCACACCGCGCAGCTCCCCATGGAGACGATTTACGAGCAGATTGACCGGGTGCGCGGCCAGCTGGCAGAGGAAGCCGTGCGACTGGTGGAAGAGGCCTGCTCCGCGCTCGAAGGCGAAGTTTCACACGCCAGCGAATTGCAGCGGGCCACATCGGCCAGCGCGGGAAAAATAGGCGGCCTCACAGTCGCCTCCGGACTGCAGGCGGACGAAGAAGTCAGCACACAACTTCGGCATTTCCTAAGCAGCGAAATGGAGCCGTACTTGAGCCGGGCGGGCGCGAGCGGAATGAGCCTGAGCGATGCTTCGCAGGCGCGGACCATGCTCCAGCAACTGCGCGTGCTGCTGCCCCAGAACCTGCACTCCAGCGTGGACGACCTGGAAAACATCTGCGAGGAAAAGCGCCAGTTGGACCAGCAGAGCCGGCTGCACAAAATTCTGCAT
Organism: Terriglobales bacterium; assembly: GCA_035298145.1. Taxonomy (GTDB): domain Bacteria; phylum Acidobacteriota; class Terriglobia; order Terriglobales; family Acidobacteriaceae; genus JAIQFF01. Next base: position 3,556 of record DATGYF010000354.1, read on the forward strand.
GGCTGGTTGCTGGTGCACATTCCGCTGTCCTATGCGCTGCTACTACTGGGAGCGGTGCATGCGGTAATGGCGCTGAAGTTCTGAGACTAGGCGATGCTGCGACGATCACGAACCACCAAAAAACTCGCCAAGCGCATTGACCTGCAATATTTCACGCGGCCGCACGCCTTTCGGCGCTGGCGCTTCTGGCTGTCCGTGGCCGTGCCTGTCATCGCCCTGGGATGGCTGGTCACGCAGCGGGCGCAGGGCGGACAGAAAGTTTATTCGAGCGGGCCGCTGTCCGCATCGCATGCGGTGTTCACGCAGCAGTGCAGTCTTTGCCACCTCGCCCGCGCTGCAAGTTTCAGCGCGCAAGTGAGCGACCAGGCTTGCCTGTCATGTCATGACGCACCTGCGCACCATGCCAACCAGACTTTCACGCCGGCGTGCAGTTCGTGTCATCTGGACCACAAGGGATCGCGAATGCTCGCGGCGACTTCCGACTCCAGTTGTTCACAGTGCCATGCCGATCTGCAGACGCGCGACGGACAACCGCACTATGCGGCTTCGATAGCCAGTTTTGCCAAGGGTCATCCCGAGTTTTCTGCGCTGCGCCCGGGCAAGGCGGATCCGGGGAAAGTGAAGTTCAATCACTATGTTCATTTGCAACCGCATCTCATGGGACCGAACAAT
>DATGYF010000355.1:0-2949 GCA_035298145.1 Terriglobales bacterium
ACGTAACTTCTGCAGCAGCATAGGGGACCAATAGTTCAGGTCTTTCAGGCTCTCGCCCTGCAGGGTGTATTGAAATTGCGCCTGACTCATGCGGCCGCCGATGGTGAGGTCCTGGGCCGATTGCATGTATAGGGTTGCGCCGGGCACGACTGAGAGTTTGCGCCGCAGTCTGCCAATCACCTGGTCAGCGCTTATCTTGCGTTCCTCAAGCGGCTTCAGCGTAATGAACATGCGGCCGCTGTTGGTCGAAGTATTCCCCCCGGCAAAGCCCACAATGGTCTGGACCGCTGGATCTTTCATCACCAGACCCACAAACTGCCTCATCTTGGCCTGCATGGCAGCGAAGGAAATGTCCTGTGCGGCTTGCACCGAACCCATCACGCGCCCCGTGTCCTGCTGTGGAAAGAAGCCCTTGGGAACGATGACATAGAGATAGACGCTGAGCGCCGCCGTTCCGATTGTTATCAGCAGGGTCAGAGGCTGGTGGCGCAGAACCAGCTTCAGCGAGCGGCTATAGAGCTTGAGGGCGGTGTCAAATATCTTTTCGCTGAAGTGATAGATGCGCCCGTGCTTTTCCTTGTCCGTGGAGCGCAGGAACTTCCCACACATCATCGGAGTGACGGTGAGCGATACGACGAGCGAGACGGCGATGGCAATGCTCAGCGTGACCGCGAACTCCCGGAACAAACGGCCGACGATGCCGCCCATCAGCAGGATGGGAATGAAGACCGCGACCAGAGAAGTGCTCATGGAGAGCACGGTAAACCCGATCTCGCGGGCGCCGCGGAAGGTGGCTGCCACCGGAGGCACGCCTTCTTCGATGTGGCGGGTAATGTTTTCCAGCACCACGATGGCGTCGTCCACCACGAAGCCGGTTGAAATAGCCAGCGCCATCAGGGAGAGATTATCCAGGCTGTAGTTCAGCAGATACATCACACCGAACGTTCCCACCAGCGACAGGGGAACCGCCACGCTGGGAATAATGGTGGCGCGGAAGGTGCGTAGAAATGCGAACACCACCAGAATGACCAGGATGACTGAAATCATCAGTGTGAGTTCGATGTCGTGCACCGAGGCCCGCACGGTGGTGGTGCGGTCCATGACGACGCTCACGTCAATCGCCGGTGAGATGGAAGATCTCAATATGGGTAATGTGGCGCGCACGCGGTCCACCGTTGAGATGATGTTCGCGCCCGGCTGCCGGAATACGATGATCAGGACCGCGGGCTTGCCCCCGGACAGCCCGATATGGCGGATGTCTTCCAGGGAATCCTGTACCGTGGCAACGTCGCCCAGTCGCACCGGCGCGCCCTTGCTGTAGGAAACGATTAGCCGGCGGTACTGGTCAGCGGTAAAGATCTGGTCATTCGCGTCCAGAGTCCAGGCGTTGGCTGGCCCGTTGATTTCACCTTTAGGCCGGTTGGCGTTGGCGTTGCCCAGTGCCGTGCGTACCGTGTCCAGGCCCACACCCATTTTGTTCAGCAGCGCAGGATTTAATTCAGCCCGTACCGCCGGCCTCGAGGCGCCGCCAACGAATACCTGGCCGACTCCTTCCACCTGCGCCAGCTTCTGCGAGAGGATCGAATCGGCGGCGTCATACATGCGGGGCAAGGTGATGATGTCGGAAGTGAGCGCCAGAATGAGAATGGGCGCGTCCGCCGGGTTCACCTTCCGATACGTAGGGTTGCCCGGCAAGTTTGCCGGAAGCTGGCTGCGGGCTGCGTTGATGGCGGCCTGCACATCGCGCGCCGCAGCATCGATATTGCGACTGAGGTCGAACTGCAAGGTGATGCCGGTGGACCCCAACTGGCTGGTTGAGGTCATCTGGTTGATGCCCGCGATGCGGCCGAACTGGCGCTCCAGTGGAGTCGCTACGGCGGAAGCCATGATCTCGGGGCTCGCACCCGGAAGGGAGGCCCCCACGGAGATGACAGGAAATTCCACCTGCGGCAGCGGCGCCACCGGCAGGTAGTTAAAGGCCAGCGCTCCAGCCATGAGCAGCGCCGCCGCCAGCAGCGACGTGCCGATGGGACGCTTGATAAATGGAGCGGAAATATTCATGCTCGAATCCAAGAACGACTAATCCGCCGAAGCTCCACTCGGTTCCTCGATGGTGTTGCCGATGTTCAAGTGTGAAAACCGCTGGGCCAGGCGATCGAACCAGAGATACACAACCGGCGTGGTGTAAAGGGTAAGCAACTGGCTGACCAGCAATCCGCCGACGATGGTGATGCCCAACGGATGGCGCAATTCCGACCCGGTGCCGCTGCCCAGCGCCAGCGGAAGACCGCCCAGCAGTGCCGCCATGGTGGTCATCATGATGGGGCGGAAACGCAGCAGGCAGGCCTGAAAGATCGCCTCTTCCGCCGGCTTGTGCTCCTCCCTCTCTGCTTCCAGCGCGAAGTCGATCATCATGATGGCGTTTTTCTTCACGATACCGATCAGAAGAATGATGCCGATCAGCGCCACCACTCCCAGATCGTTGCCGGTGAGGAGCAGGGCGAGGATCGCGCCCACGCCCGCCGACGGCAGGGTGGAAAGAATGGTTAACGGATGAATGTAGCTTTCATAGAGCACGCCCAGCACGATATACACGGTAACGATGGCGGCCAGAATCAGCCAGGGCTCGGAAGAAAGGGAATTCTGGAAGGCCGCGGCCGTTCCCTGGAAGCTGGTGTGGATGCTGGGTGGAAGGTGAATGTCCCGTTCCGTCTGCTGTATGGCCTGGGTGGCCTCACCCAGCGAGACTCCCGGCGCCAGGTTGAACGAGAGTGTCACCACGGGGAACTGTCCCTGGTGATTCACCGCCAGCGCGGTGTTCGAAGTCTGAAAGTGACTGAAGGAGGCCAGCGGGACCTGCATCCCGGTGTTGGAGTGCACGTAAATGTTCTTCAGCGAATCCGGATTCTGCGAGAACTGCGGGTCCACTTCCAGCACCACATGGTACTG
>DATGYF010000356.1:0-8609 GCA_035298145.1 Terriglobales bacterium
AACGAAGTGGTGAGCGATCCCATCATCCTGCGCTCGAACGGAATGCCGGTGTACAACTATGTGGTGGTGATCGATGACGCGCTCATGAAGATCACGCACGTGATCCGCGGAGACGATCATCTTTCGAATACACCGAAACAGGTTGCTCTGTACGAGGCCCTGGGCTGGCCCGTTCCCGAATTCGCGCACCTTTCAACGATTTTGGGCAGCGACCGTGAGCGGCTCTCCAAACGCCACGGTGCGACTTCCATTGCCAATTTCCGCGACATGGGCGTGCTGCCCGAGGCGCTGGTTAATTATCTGGCGCTGCTGGGATGGGCGCCCACCGGCGGCACGCGGGAAATTTTCAGTCGAGAGGAGTTGAAGAAGGAATTTTCCCTCGAACGGGTGACGCCTGCGGCGGCCATGTTCGACATGGAGAAGCTGTACTGGCTGAACCGGCACTACATCAAAAGCTGGCCCGTGGAAAATCTGGTCGCGCTGGGCGCTTGGTTCCTCTCCAAGACAGGCTACATCGAGCTTGGAGATGCGAAGTGGTTAAGTGCGGAGAGCTTTCCAGTCATTGCGCTTGATCTGGAGATACAGGTCTGGCTCGAGCGGGTCACGGAGTTGCTGGCACCATCTGTCGATCGCCTGGAGCAGTTGCCCGAACGTGCGGCGCTGATCTTCAAATACGATCCAGGCGCGGCCCTGTCCGCTCCCGACAACGCCGAGGTGCTCGGCGGGGCCAATACCGACGCCGTGCTGGGAAGATTCACAGTCAAGATTCTGGAAGACGAATCTGCCACTGCCGCACAACTCACGCCCGAACGATTCAAGCAGCTGGTGAATGAAGTCAAAGCTGAGACCGGCGCCAAGGGCAAAGAATTGTTTCATCCCATTCGCATCGTAATCACCGGTTCACACTCGGGGCCGGAATTCGACAGGCTGATACCCATCCTCGAAGCTGGCAGCCGACTCAAACTGCCCAGGCATGTGCTCAGCGTGCGCGAGCGGGTAGAAGAATTCGCCCGGCAACGCTCCCGCAAGGATTAGAAGTGTGGGGCGGGCGCCCTCGCCCGCCGCTTTTGATTGTGATCTTGACTTTAAGATCCAGGCCCAAACTGGACAGCCTGCCGCAGGATTTCCGGAAATCAAAGTCAAATCAAAGGCGTCGGACAGGAGTGTCCGACCCACACAACTCCATGCTATCGTCCTTCCATGATTCGAAATCTGGCGGTAGTCCTCCTGCTGGTGTCTGCCAGCGTGCCCGGCCTGGCGAAAGAGAAGTATCAGCACTCTGGTCCCATCTATCTCGATCATGGCGGCGAAAAATGGGCACAGAAGACCCTCAAGAAGCTGTCCCTGGAAGAAAAAGTCGGCCAGCTCTTCATGGTCTGGGTGCGGGCGGAGTTTCTCAATGTAAACAGTCCCGAGTATCTGCAATTGCGCGACACCATGAGCAAATATCACGTCGGCTCGTTCGCCATGACGGTGCCGTGGGAGCCTCCATTTCTCTATCGCAGTGAGCCTTATGAGGCTGCCGAACTGCTCAACCGGTTGCAGCAGGATTCCAAACTGCCGCTGCTCTTCGCCGCCGACTTTGAGCGGGGCGTGACCATGCGGCTGCGTGGTTCAACTCCATTTCCCCACGCCATGGCCTTCGGGGCGGCTGGGAAGGAGGAGTACGCCAAATCTTTCGGCCGCATCACGGCCGAGGAGTCTCGCGCCGTTGGGGTGCACTGGAATTTCTTTCCCGACGCCGACGTCAACTCCAATCCAGCGAACCCCATTATCAACACTCGTTCGTTCGGAGAGGACCCCGAGCAGGTCGGAGACCTCGTGGCAGCGTACATTCGGGGAGCGCGCGCCGGCGGAATGATGACCACGGCCAAGCACTTCCCCGGCCATGGTGATACCGCGACCGATTCCCACCTCAGCGTCGCCCAGGTCACTGGAGACCGGGCGCGATTGAATTCAGTGGAACTGCCGCCCTTCCGCAAGGCCATCGCGGCGGGCGTCGATTCCGTCATGGTGGCGCACGTCACTGTCCCCGCGCTCGAGTCCGATCCCAATCGTGTGGCCACAACTTCTCCTGCGATCGTCAGCGATCTGCTCAAGCATGAGCTCGGATTTCAGGGAATCGTGGTCACCGACGCGCTCGACATGGCCGGGCTCACCCGTCTGTATGCCGCCAACATCGGTCGCGCCGCGGTGGACGCCTTCAAGGCCGGCAGCGATCTGCTGCTCATCCCAGCTGACCTGGAAGCCTCCTACAACGCTGTCCTGGAAGCTGCTCGCAGTGGAGAAATCCCCTCCGCGCGACTCGATGCTTCAGTCCTCAAACTGTTGAAGGCAAAAGCCGCGCTGGGGTTGAACAAAGCCCGCCTGGTGGATGTGAACGCCCTGCCCGAAATCATCGGCAAGCCGGAGAACCTGGCTTTGGGCCAGCAGGTTGCCGACGACGCCATAACCCTGGTCCGTGACAACGGCAAAATGCTGCCGCTGAAACAATCGGGAACTGTGAAGATCGGACTTCCGTATCAACAGGTGATAGAAGTGCACAACCGGGTGGTGGCCGTGGTGCTCTCTGAAGATGTTCGCACCGAATCCGGACGCGCCCTGGAGCGGGCAATCAAGGCCCGCGTGCCCGATGCCAATGTGATTTACCTGGATCCGCGTATCGCAACTGCCATGTCGGACGAAATATTGAAAGCGGTGGACCAGGCGGAGTCCGTAATCGCGGCGGTTTACGTGGTGCCGACCGCGGGCAAGGCGGTACAAGGCGTGAAAGTTTTGACCAACTCGGTTTCGCTCAACGACGCTACCGCCGCGCTGCTGCAGGCGATTCTGGATCATGCCGCGGCCAAAACGGCGGTCGTAGCCATGGGAAATCCGTATGTGGCCCAGGATTTCCCCGCGATTCAGAACTATATTTGCACTTTTTCCAATGCCGGCATCTCGGAAATCAGCGCGGCCAAAGCTCTTTTTGGCGAGATCGCCATTCATGGTCACTTGCCGGTCAGCATTCCCAACATCGCTCAACGTGGCGCCGGCATGGAGCGCCCGGCACAAATCGCAGAGGAGGCACCGCAACATGCGCACAACACAGCCGCTCAACGATAATTCACGCCTGGCCTTCGCTCTGGCGCTGGCCTTCGGCATCCTGCTGGCCCTACCCGGCTGCAGTGTCAACGTCAAGAAAGACGGCGAGGGGCAGGAAAAGAAGGTGGATATCGAGACCCCGATGGGCGCGCTGCACGTCTCCAAGGACGCGGACGTGCGCGACATTGGGCTCCCGGTTTATCCCGGCGCGCGCCGCAAGGAGCATGGCGACGGAGACCATGACAACAACGCCCACGTCAATATTTCCAGCGGTCTTTTCGGCCTGAAAGTGGTGGCTATTGAATACCTGTCCGACGATCCGCCGGAGAAAATCATCGCTTACTACAAAGACCAACTCAAGAAATACGGTGATGTGCTGGAATGCCATAACAACACCAATCGGGTTGGCGCGGCCATGAATCCCGGCGATCATGCCGGTCATTCCGAGCGGCTGAAGTGCGAGGGCGACCAGAACGGCAAGACGGTGGAACTGAAAGTTGGCAACGAGCAGAGCCAGCACATCGCCTCCATCAAGCCCGGTGACGACGGCAAAGGCTCGGATTTCGGCCTGGTCTATATCCAGATGCGGGGCGGCAAGGACACCATCTGATTGAGATTGCAGATTTCAGATTGTAGATTTCAGATTGTAGATGTCAGATTGCCGGAATTTAGATTGCGGTCTTCAATCTGAAATCTTCAATCTGAAATCTGCAATCTGAAGTCACCGGTCCCGCTTCCTTGCCTCCGCTCGCCGCCCTGCTGTAACTTGAGACTCAGTGGAGTATCCCTGTCATCGCTGTGGCGCTGCCGTGGAACAAGGCACCGCCTTCTGCCCGCAGTGCAATGCGCCGCAAATTCGGGTCGCGGTGGCGGAGACGGTACCTCCTTCAGGATCCGTCTCTGAATCGTCGATTCCGCCGCTGCCGGCTTATTTCGGCTCCTCGCTGGCCACACGGATCGACTGGTCGCAGGCCTGGCCGGCCACGGCCCTGGCGGGTCTGATCGCCGCCGTGCTCATGATTACCCCGTTTGCCGGCCTCGGATTGGGGATGCTGATCGGCGGCAGCCTCTCGGTAGTTTTTTACCGGCGCCGGGTCCCGGCCGCCCGCCTCACACCTGGAATGGGTGCCCGCCTCGGCATGGTGACGGGAGTTCTGGGCAGCGTCTGTCTCGCCATCGTGCTTGCCATCCGCACTCTGCTGACCCACGGATGGGATAGCGTCCGCGAAGATCTGATCACGGGAGTCGAGCAAGCCGCGGCCCGCAATCCCGATCCCCAAACCCACCAGGTCGTGGAATTTCTCAAATCTCCTCAAGGCATCGTCTTGCTGCTTATCATGGCCCTGATCACGACCGTGATCTTCTTTGTAATCTTCTCCGGATTGGGCGGCGCCCTGGGCGCGTTCCTGCTTCGTCGCCGCAAGGAACAACTCTAGCCTGCACCGGAGCGGTCGTTGGCCGTTGGCCTTTGGTCGTTGGCTGCGGTCAAAATATCCATCATGCTGATTCGCACGCGGCGGTCGCATCTGGCCAACGACCAAGGGCCAACGACACCTGGGCGCTTCAGCGCCCGAGCTGGCTGAGAGTTGCGCGCCATCGGAAGGCGGTCTATAGTCACCGTTGTTTTCGGAGAGTGCCATGAAACATCTCCTGAACTGGGCCTTGAGCGCGCTGGCCGTCTGGATTGTGGCCCGGGTGGTGCCGGGTTTCCATGTCAGCGGACCGCTGGCCGCGTTGATTGCGGCGCTGGTGATCGGCTTCGTCAATGCCACACTGGGAGTCTTCCTGAAGATCGTCACTTTTCCCCTGGTACTGCTCACCCTGGGGCTGTTCTGGCTGGTGATCAATGCGGCCATGATCGAGCTGGCTTCGGCGGTGGTTCCCGGTTTCCATGTGGATACTTTCGGCGCCGCTTTTGTGGGAGCGATCGTGCTCGCCCTGGTCAACATGTTCTTCCGCTGGCTGGCGGGGACGGGTAGAAACCGGAATTGATTTTGCACGGACTTGGATCCTGCGAGGGCGAGACGCCCTCGCGACAGCCGGCGGGACGCCGGCGCTACAAACTGCAGGCCCTCGCGACAGCCCGGCTGAGCCTGCCCTAAGCGCAGTCGAAGGGCAGGCGCTACAAACTGCAGGCCACGCGGAATCCGTAATCCGCATAGTGAAATTCCGGCGGGATGCTGGAGCGGGCCGCGCAGCGGCTGGCCTTGACGTGATGCCTCCAGGAACCGCCCCGCGACGCCCTCCGATCGCCCCGCTCAGGACCCGTGGGATTGTGCTCGGGTGAAATCGCGTAGTAGCCGGCCTGATACCAGTCACTGCACCATTCGTGCACGTTCTCGCAGATGTCATAGAGCCCAAAAGCATTGGGCGCGTACCGGCCTACAGGCTCAGGGCCTGTCTTCCAACGCGCTTCGTAATCCGGCAAGGATTGCGGCGGGGCGTCTCCCCAGGGATAGAGCTGGTTTTCGACGCCTCCACGCGCGGCCCGTTCCCACTCCGCTTCGGTCGGCAAACGATATCTCAGACCGCTGCGATGGGAGAGCCACTCGCAGTATTTCACCGCCTCAAACCAGGAAACCGCGACCACCGGCTGTTCGGGATGGTTGAATGCAGGGTCCTGGCAAAACGGCGCTGCAGGATTTCCCGTGGCGCGCAGGAAGTGAGCGTACGCGGCATTGGTAACGGTGCAAGACGCCATCAGGAATTCGCCCACCCACACGCGATGAACGGGACGCTCGTTGTCCTGCCCGGTCTCCGATCCCATCGCGAACCAGCCTTGGGGAATGCGCACCAGTTCGGGTTCAACCATGATCGGGCGCGGTGATGGGCTCGGCGAAGAAGGCATGCGGTTTCAGTGTAAGGCGTTGTATGGCTTGCGCAGAGGCAAAGTCGAAGGCGGCGTACATTCCTGAGTTGTGCCAAAAGGCAGAGTGAAAGGCGGCGCACATTTCTGCCTTGCCAGAGACAAAGTCAAAGGCGGCGGGCGAGGGCGCCCGCCCCACATGTTTCGGCCCCTGGGAAAATCAGTTCCGTCATAGAGTGGAAAACCTCTTCCACGGCCCATCTGTGGCCAGGCATGCTCAATGTATCATATGTGTTTTCAGATAGATACACGGAAACCTCTTGGGCCTAAAAGTGCTTCTAATAAGCCCAGGAAGCAAGAGAGAACCACTCACTTAAAGAGTATGCGCTTATGAAGCTACTGCTGAAATTGCTTATTGCCGGCGTGCTATTGATGGCTACCGGATTCGCGCAAGAACTGAAGCGCGACGCGCGTCCGCAGGAGCCGGTCGCAGAGTCGCAAGTGTCAACCGAACAGACAATTGCTACCGGCGTGCGTCACCGCCCTGCTCCCGTGGTGGAGCCCAAAGCGTTGCCGCCGTTGAATCCATCGCTGGGAGAGATTGCCCGCCGGGCGCGGGTCGCTCATGCCGAGGCCCCGAAGGCGAAATTGGTAGTTGCGGAGGATGCGCCACCGCAAGAGTAGATGAGCGTGATCCCGGCTCCGCGATCAATCGCCCTGGCCAGGACCTAAGCGCCGCATCGTCACCGCAGATGCGCTATTCTCACCATCCAGCACCGATCTGCGGATGACGAGCCCGAAACAATCCTCGACCCTGGCAGCGATTCTTCGCCAGCGCTGTCCCCGTTGCCGCAAGGGAGGAATTTTCCTTTACTCGATCTTCCGGGGTTTTCCGAAGATGTGCCCGCGCTGTTCAATCTGCGACCTGAAATTTCAGCGGGAAGAAGGATATTTTCTGGGAGCAATGTACATCAGCTTTGGCCTGGCGCTTGCCATCATCGTGCTGATCGCGGCGCTGCTCTGGGCCGTCACGGGTTGGTGGATCACCAAGGATGTGATCTGGGCGGTGGTGTTGTTCGTTCCGCTCGCGCCGTCTATTTCACTCTTCGCCCGGGTTCTCTGGATCTACCTGGATCAGACCTTCGATCCCGAACCGTCGGGAAACGCTCACAGGTAAGACGAACTCGCAAAGGTCTTCAATTCAATGGCTCGGCTGTCGATAAAGGCAGAGCGGATCGCTTTCCAGCGCATCACCTGTGTGCGCGAAGGCCCGGGCGCGGGATCCGCCGCAAATGTGGCTGAATTCACACTCTCCACACCTTCCCCTGAACACTTCCGGCGAGTGCAGCGCCTGAAAGAGCGGTGCCTGCCGGTACACCTCCACCAACGAACCGGTTCGCACATTGCCGCAGCGCAGGGGTAAGAAGCCCGAAGGATAAATGTCGCCCTGGTTGGAAACGAAGACGATCCCGTGGCCGTCGCGAATCTGGAAACCGTTGTAAACCGAACTGCTTTTGATTTCGGAAGCTGTCCTACCGGAAGCGTGCATGTGGTTCAAGGCGAGGCGCCGGTAAGAGGGAGCCTCCGTGGTCTTGACGGCAAAGGGCGCCTCCGGCACGAGGTCGAGGACCCAGTTCATGATTTCCTCGCCCCGCGCGGGTGAGACCTCCTGCAGCGCCTTGCCGCGGCCCACCGAGATCAGGAAGAACAGGCTCCAGCGCATTACAGGGAAGGTCTTGAGCAGTTCATAAATCGCGGGCAGATCGTCGGCCGTTTCCCTGGCCACCAGGGTATTGATTTGAATGGGCAGTCCGAGCCGTCCAGCTTCGCGTGCCACGTCTATCGTTCGCTCGAAGCATCCCGGAACGGCGCGTACCGCATCGTGCCGGGCGGCAGAGGAGCCGTCGAGACTCAGTCCCAGGCTCTGAATACCGTGCGACTGCAGCCTGTTCAATGCCTCGGCAGTAAGGGCCGGGGTGGCACTCGGGGTGATAGAAACCTGCAGACCCAATGCACGGGCATCATCAATCACTCGGAGCAGATCTTTGCGACCGAGGGGGTCGCCGCCGGTAAGAATCAGATGCGGTAGGGGATCGCCGAAGGCGGCGATCTGGCATAGCAAACCCATACTTTCTATGGGCGTCAGTTCCAACGGATGCGGGCTCGGCATGGCTTCGGCGCGACAGTGGCGGCAGGCCAGCATGCAGGCCTGGGTCATCTCCCAGTACACCAGCATGGGATTCCGGGCGAAGTCGTATCGTTTGGAGTTCATGGTGGCCGAAGGCGAATGAGGGATGACCATCTTGTTCCTCTGGGTTCGCGGGATGCGAACCGAAGGCTAGGTTACATCTTGGAGGGACCCTCTGGTTGTGATCTCGATCACGCTCGTCGGTGATTTCTTGAGCCGCCGCCCCTGACCTTCAGTTTTCCCGCCAGGGGCAAGGACGTGCCAACGACGAACCGGAGCGGCTCCCCCGCCGCTCCGGTTCCCTGGTGCGTTGCTCCTGGCAATTCATGCAGCCAAAGCTTGCACGAAGTGCTCACACAGGGTGGTCTCGACGTTGTACAGCTTGTAAGTAATCGGGCCGGTCAGGTAGGGCTTCAGAATCTCCTCCACCTTCGGATACACTTCGCGCTCATAGCGCTCCGCGTTCCTTTTTTCCGTCCAGAGGGTGACCGCAATCACCTTTTCATTCTTGGTCTCCGGGAAGAAGGGCAG
>DATGYF010000357.1:0-4174 GCA_035298145.1 Terriglobales bacterium
GCGTCCCAGATCAGCCAGATATTCAACACAGGCAGCGATCCCGGCGATGCATTCATGATTCAGCGTGCCCCATTCCCAGCGGTTGGGAACGGCATTGGTATTGGCGCGCAACTTGTAGGGTTGCAGGCGTTGCAAGTGTTCACGCTTACCGTAGAGAATCCCCATGTGGGGGCCAAAAAACTTGTAGCTTGAACACACCAGGAAATCGCAATCCAGGGCGCGAACATCAATCGGGCCGTGGGGCGCGTAGTGGACGGCGTCGATGTATGCCAGTGCGCCTTTCTGATGGGCCAGGCGGACAATCTCTCTTACGTCATTGATGGTGCCCACTGCATTCGACGCATAACCCACCGCTACCACCCGGGTCCGGCTGTTAAGCTTTTGCGCCAGATCGGCCATGTTGAGGGTGCAGTCTTCCTGGTTGACATCCACGAAGCGGATGGTGACGCCGCGCTCCTCCAGCGCCCGCCAGGGCGAGACGTTGGCGTCGTGATCGAGGTGAGTGAGCAGAATTTCGTCGCCCGGCCCGAGTTCGCGGCCGAGGGAGCGGCTGAGGGCGAAGGTCAGCGTGGTCATGTTGGGGCCGAAGACCACCTCATCCGGGTCGCAGGCAAAGAAATCCGCCATGGCGGCGCGGGCGCCGGCAATGACAGCGTCGGTGCGGCGGCTGGTGGCATAGGCGCCGCAGGTGTTGGCGTTTGAGTTCTTCAGATAGTCGCTGATGGCATCGATCACCCGCTGCGGGACCTGGGTGCCTCCGGGGCCGTCGAGAAAGACCGCCGGCTGGCCGGCCACAGTCTGCGAGAGCGAAGGGAATTGCGAGCGCACCCGGGTGAGATCGAGGGCAAGGGTTTCAGTTGGTGCAATTGGCATAGGATCCTCAGGTAGCGCCGGCGTCCCGCCGGCTGTCCCGAGGGCGTCCCGCCCTCGGTCATATCAACTCATCACTTTTCCTCAGCCCATCATGGTGGTGTGTTCCGGCTGGATCTTGTAGATCACGCGGGTCTCGGTCGGCTGGCGGTAGGGATACTTGTCCACGCCCAGATACTTCTTGGCCATCTTGTCGATGTGCGCGTCGGCGCCGTCTTCGGTGATTTCAACCACGCGGCCGCGGATTTCCAGATAGCGGTAGGGATTGTCGGGATCGACGATGGCGAGAGCCACGCGCGGGTCGCGGCGGACGTTGCGGTCTTTCTGGCGGCCTTTGGCGGAATTGAAAATGACCAGGTCGCCCTCGAGGTCGCACCACACCGGCGTCACCTGGGGGCGGCCGTCGGGCATCAGCGTGCCCAGACTGGCGAAGGCCCGCTTGCTGAACAGATCACGATACTTTTCCGGAATGGCTGAGGACATGGATACCCTCCTGTGAAGGCGTGAAATATTTAGTCTGGAGATTATAGACGCTCAGGGCCGGGTGGGGAGATCAAAGCGCGCGGGGCGATAGCTTTGGCGGCGGAGCACAATCGTTTTACAATAGCGGACTTTTGCGAGAGTTTCTGAGGAGTTGATGATGCGCTGTCCCTGGTGGCGAAGGTGGGAAGTATGGGCCTTTGCAGCGTTGCTGCTTGCCGTTAGCGGCGCGGCTTCCGTTTGTGCGCAGGCGGGACCGAAAGCGCCGCCTACGGTTGTGTTCATGACCGACTTCGGCGTGGTGGATGATTCCGTGGCCCTGTGCAAGGGCGTGATGTATTCCATTGCGCCCGAGTTACGCATCGTGGACCTGACTCACCAGGTCACGCCCTTCTCGATACTCGACGGCGCCCGCTTTCTTTACGGTGCGACTCCCTACTTTCCCGCAGGCACCGTGTTCGTGGTGGTGATCGACCCGGGAGTTGGCAGCACGCGCAAGGCGGTGGTGGTGAAGTCGAAGCGAGGGCAGTATTTTGTGCTGCCCGACAATGGGCTGATGACGCTGGTCGAGGACCGGGATGGGATTGAATCCGTGCGGGAGATCACGAACCGCGCCTGGATGATTGGCGCTGCCTTGTCGTCCACGTTCCATGGGCGCGATATTTTTTCGCCGGTCGGCGCGCACCTGGCCCGCGGAGAAGACTGGACGCGCGTCGGGCCGGAACTGCCGGCGAAACAGTTGGTCCGGCTCGATCTGAACTCTTCCCGACTGGACGAGCGCGGACTGAGCGGCGAAGTAATCGCCACCGACGGTCCCTACGGCAACCTTGTGACCAACATCAGCGGCGACGATTTTCTCAAGCTGGGTTACCGGCACGGGCAGAATGTGCACGTGACCCTGGGCAGGACGGATATGGACATTCCTTTTGCAAGAACGTTCAGCGACGTGCCTCTGAAAAAACCGCTGCTGTATATCGATTCGCGGGGGCACCTGGCACTGGCGGTAAACCAGGGCAGCTTCGCTGCTGCATATTCAATCGAGCCGCCGGTCACGATTTTCTTTCCCCGCGCGAAAAAATAGGGGGCCGCGGAAAAAGTCGTCGAGGGCGAAGAAAGCTCAGCGCAGGCGCTGAAGCGCGAACCAAGCCAGACGACTTGACGACCCGACTGAAGTCGGGCCCCTGCCCGAAATCTGCTTGAAACACGGTTTTTCCGCCGCCTGCCAGGGCAGGAAAAACCGCGGGCGGGGGCGCCCGCGCCACACTTGCTCTACGGAACGGGTGATTCTTCGATGTCTTTCGCCATTTCGGGAAGGACTGCGCGCAGCAAGGCGACGAAGTCGGCCTTCACGCGCTCGCCGGTTTCGAGCACTTCGTCGTGGCTGATGACCTGATCGAGAATCCCCGCCGCCATGTTGGTCACGCAGGAAATCGCCAGAACTTTTATGCCCATATGGCGCGCGGCAATGACTTCGAGCACGGTGGACATCCCCACCAGGTCGGCGCCAATCGTCCGCAGGTAGCGGATCTCCGCCGGAGTCTCATAATTTGGCCCCAGCAAGGCAGCGTAAACGCCCTGGTGGAGCGTCTTGCCTGCCTTCTGCGCAGCCTGCAGTGCGAGTTCGCGATAGGGCTTCGAGTAGGCCTGCGTCATGTCCGGGAAGCGCGGGCCGAAGCGATCATCATTAGGGCCGGCGAGCGGATTCTGTCCCTGCAGATTGATGTGGTCGGTGAGTACGACCAGTGCGCCTTGCTGGTACTCCCGATTGATGCCGCCGGCCGCATTGGTAAGAATCACGGCGCGGATGTTCATGCAGTCAAACACCCGCATGGGAAAGGCGACTTCCCTCGCGGAATAGCCTTCATACAAGTGCACGCGTCCCTGCATCGCGGCCACAGTCACGCCGGCGGCGTTTCCGACCACCATCTGGCCGGCATGTCCCAGCGCGGTCGAGCGCGGAAAGAATGGAATGTTGGTATAGGGAATGGGCGTGGCATCGCTAAGTTCGTCGGCGAAGCCACCCAGACCGGAGCCCAGCACCAGCCCTATCTTTGGGCGCAGAGAGGTTTGCGAAAGCAGAAACTTTGCGGCGGCTGCGGCGTTGGTAAAGTCGTTGGGAGTGCTCATGGCTGCAGGTTAAGGCCTGTTGTCAGTTGCCAGATGGCAGTTCTTAGTTCGTTTTGCAGTGTACTCGGGAGTGTTGCTGAGCTGCGGTAAATTTATCGCACGGATCAAAGCCGCTATCAGCAGGGCTTTCGGAGGATTTTCACAATCAAGCGCGGGGCCAGTTTTTCCGCTGCGGCTGTTCCACGCGTCGAAAATCAGAGCTGCTTGCGGAAAACAGGGCGATCATTTTCACACAATGCACCGGGAACGCGGCAGGCGGCTGTGGACAGCCTGCACTCGATTGATTTTCCAGAAGATAAAACGCGGTCTTTTTTATTGACTCTAAAAATGAAAGGAGTAAAACAAAATCGTTCTTTGACAGCTTCTGAAGTTTTCCCGGTTGGTGCGGCGTCCGGGGCTCAAGCCAAGTCACTCTCTGCATCGCAAGATGACGGAGGGAAGGCGGGCAAGGGTCTATAGCAAAGCGCTGGTCGAGGCGAACAGGAAGATATGTCGGAGGCAGGATAGAGTCCCGAGGCGTTAAGCAGGTTTGTCCGGTTGGCGGTAAGCCCGGAGCCCAAGCATGATCGCGCGCGGCAGCCCGCAAGGGTAGCTGCGAGAGCAGGTCGGTGAGGGTCTAAAGCGAGCTACTGGCCGAGATGAATGGGCTTAACATCACCTCGGGGCTCTTATTTTTTGCGGGTCACGGTCCCTGTAC
>DATGYF010000358.1:0-1563 GCA_035298145.1 Terriglobales bacterium
TCCGGGCCCTGCAGGAGAACCTGCGCAAAGCTCTCTGGGAGCGCATCGAAGAAGGCGAGTTGACCGGCCTGCGCCTGGCCCGCGAAACCGGCTTCAAGCAGGCCCACATTTCCAACTTCCTCAACCGCAAACGGGGCCTCAGCGTCGAGGGCATGGACAAAGTATTGAACGTCCAGCACCTGTCAATCCTCGACCTGCTCGATCCTGGTGAGATCAACAAGCGCGCCAGCATCACCCCTCCCAGCGACGACCAGTTTGAAAATGTCCTCCTGGTGGAGGGGGCGGTCGCGGCGCGCCAGCCCTTGATCATGAGCATGAAGGTAAAGGACATTCTGAAATTCAAGAAAACGTTTCTGCGCCGCCTGCGCTCCGAAATGGAAGGCGACCGCGAGCGCTGGGAGCGCTTCGTGATCATCCGCGCCGATGGCCGCGAAGGCATGAGCATGTATCCCCGCCTTCTGCCCGGCGCCACCGTCCTGATTGACCGCCACTACAATTCCCTCAAGCCCTATCGTAAGGGCGAATCGAACATGTACGCGGTGGCCCGCGACGGGGGCTGCACCGTGAAATATGTGGAGGTTGCCGGCAATCACCTGGTCCTGCGTCCTCATAATCAGGCTTATCCGGTCGAAGTCATGGCCATGGAGCCGGGCAAGAAGGTTCATGACTACCTGATCGGGCGCATCTGCTACGTGGGCATCGAGACCTAGCCCGCTATTGTTTTATTTCTCCACCGGCCACTCCCGCAGGACTCTTTCCAGCAATTTGATCGCTGCATCGAGGGTGTCCAGCTCTTGCCGGGTAAGCCGGTCGAGATGTCGTCCCAGATATTCGATCCTGCGCCGTCTGCCCTCATGCAGCAGGCGCTCGCCGCTCGGAGTCGCGCGGATCCGCACCCGGCGCGCGTCTTTGGAGTCGGTCAAACGCTGCGCCAGGCGGCTGTTCACCAACCCGGTGACGATGCGGCTCATGGTTGGAGGCTTCACCTGTTCGGCCACCGCCAGCTGGCCCAGCGTCATCGGCCCCCCGAAAACGAGCACGGATAAGGCCGAGAGCCGCGCCGGGCCTTCGCCCGAGGCGGCATCCTGCTTGCGCACCCGGCGCAAAACGTGGATGGCCGCGGAATGCAGCCGGTCAGCGATGGCGGCCACGTCCGGGAGAGAGGGCGGATTTTTTTGCTTGCGTCCGGCCATGAAATATAGTTAGCTATACTAACAATTACGCCTGGAGGCTGACTGCCATGACTTCCGCCATCCTGCCCATCGGAATTTCGCGACTCGGCCAGATCGCGATCAATGTACATGACCTGGACCGCGCCACTGCATTTTACCGGGACGTTCTCACCCTGCCGCTGTTGTTCAGCGCCGGCGGCCTCGCCTTCTTCGATTGCGGCGGCGTTCGCCTCATGCTCAGCCGCCCCGAGAAGCCGGAGTTCGACCACCCCAGCTCAATTCTGTACTTTACTGTACCCGACATCGCCGGCGCCCACCGGCAAATGCTGAATCATGGCGTGCACTTCGAAGACGCGCCGCACCTGATCGCAAAAATGCCCACCCACGATCT
>DATGYF010000359.1:0-4965 GCA_035298145.1 Terriglobales bacterium
TGAAGTAACTGGCCCCAGAGTTACCAACGGTAGGCCAAACTCGCGGAAATAGCCCATTCGTGCCATTCCCAACTCCCCCCACTAACGATAGGCTGTTCATGAACAATCTTTCGGGGGAGGGCTTGTTCGACGAGCGTCCCATGACTCAAACGAGTCTGGGACGCTTTGTTTTGCGGCCCATAAGCCTCATCATTATTTCCGCCGCCCAGCCTACATGCATTGAACTGATATATTGACTTCGACATCTCCCCGCCCGGGTGGCGAAACTGGCAGACGCACGGGACTTAAAATCCCGAGACTCGAAAGAGTCGTATCGGTTCGATTCCGATCCCGGGCACCAGGCCGTCACCAAACTTACTGCATGCCGCCGCGGCTGGCGGAGGAGCGTAAACTGGCAGCGGCGTATGGAGAGTAGCTGTCATGCGAATCGTTTCCATGTCCAAACCGGAATGCAGCGCGCTCTTGCAGCGGGTATCGATCGGCAGGCTGGCTTGTTCGTTTGACGATCAACCGTATGTGGTGCCAGTTGCATTTTCGTACGAGCCCGATTGCCTCTACATCTTTTCCACCTTCGGCAAGAAGATTGAGTGGATGCGGAAGAATCCAAAGGTTTGCCTGCAAGCCGACGAAATCGGAGATCGATGGAACTGGACTAGCGTAATCGTGACTGGAACCTACCTGGAACTGAATGTGCCGCAATACCACACCGCGCAGCGGGAACATGCGCGGGAACGACTGGCGGCGCAGTGCTCTGAATGGTGGCGAATCCCACTGTCGGAAGCACGCGACAGATCGCTGATTTCTTCGATGGAGACTGTGTTCTTTCGCATCGACATTAAGGCCATCAGCGGACTTCGTGCGATCCCGGAAACCGAGGAGTCGGCTCATCAGGAAACCGGTCATTAAATGGAGTTGGGGGATGGCTCGCCCGTTTGAGCGATCCAGCCACACATGTAGCGCTGGGGATTTAAGCGAGCATGCGTAATTCAGGGGGGCTTGCGTGGAGCACAGGTCCCGAGCTGCAGTGGCCCTCCACCCGGCTTTCAGCCGCTCCATCATCACGCGGAACTCCTGTCCGAAGGGCTCGGCATTCCAGGACTTTCCGACGCCACCAAGCAACGGTTCTGCGAGGCGCTCCGCGGTTGGCCTGCTGGGTAGTAATACTTTGTTTACCGGATTGAAAGGTTACCCTGCGGTGCTGTACACCTATCAGCTAGGGCGCTAAAGGGCAGCGCGCGGTAGGAGACATCATGAACATTCGCATAGCTCTCTGGACCTTGTGTATGGCCGGCGCCGGTTTCCTGTTGGTCGGAAGCACGCCATCCATCACCGGCGTTACTATCCTGGGTTTAATTACCGGAGCGGCCGCGGGGGTAGCCCTCGGAATCATGTTTACGCACAGAGCCCGACGCAGGCATACCTAATCGCGGCTCTCGCAATCCCTGGCCACCTCAACGACGCCGGAGGTTTCATCCTCGTCGATGCCCCGGGGCAGACCTATTCCTGAGCTCGTTCTGCCCTGGCAGCGCTTCATCGAATACCTCGCCGTCGTTTCCAATCTGCCTGCGCAAGCGCAAAAACCAAACTCGCAAGCAGCTCCATATTCCCAGAACCTTCTCGCGATCGCTCGTCCGGTACCTGACATAAAACGGGGGAAAATAGGCTAAACTACCGACCGCCACAGCGCTCAAGCCGCGAGGACCGGGAGATGTCTGCAGGTTTCGCAAACAGGTGGAAAGGCGGGGTAAAGGTCCTGCGGGAAGGGGTGGCCGGCGCTTGTCCGGGGCGGCTCCGCTCCGTGGTCATTCTATTTTGGGTGCTTGCCTGCTCGCTGCCCGGGGTTGGCCAGCAGAACGAGAGTGCGTCTATCCCGACAAAACCCAGCCTTCAGGTTGATCTGGCCCCTGCGGAGTACATGGGGCTCTCCCGCGGGGCCCGGCTGTCGGGCGCGGCTAACGTTTCGCTGAATTTTCTTGACGCCGGCCATGTGCTGCTGACTTTCAATCCGAAGAAGTTGTTCACGCGCCAGCCCGACTGTCCGCCGAGTCACGATGACCGGCTGATGCACGTCGCGGTCCTGGAAGTTCCCAGTGGAAGAGTGGTTAAGAAGGCGGAGTGGTACCTCCACGATGCGCGACGCTACCTCTGGGAGTTGGGGCCGGGAAGAATCCTGCTGCGACGCCTCAACCGGCTTTACGAGGTCAACGCCGACCTTGAAGAAAAGCTGGTTCTCGATTCTCCCCAGGAACTGCTTTGGGTGTCGGTCACACCGGGTGGAAAGCAGATCATCACGGAAACGAAAGTGCCGGCAAACGACAAACAGGCAAGGGACAAAGTCCGGGCGAGAATTACCTTCCTCGATTCCAGATCCATGGCCGTGCAACGCGTCATGGAGTCGCAGGGCACGATCAATCTGCAGGCCACCGATTCAGGTTTTTCCGATGTCAGGAATTACGGGGGAGTGTGGCTGGTGCGCTTTGGCCCAGCGGTGCGCGATCGCGTCAATATCACGAGGGTGAAAGCGCGGCGTCCGCCCAACATTCTTTACAGCAGCGCAAATACCATGCTGGTTGGCCGCTGCTCGCTCTCAGGAAATGACTATATCGTCAGCGCCTTCACGGTGACCGGAACTCACTTGTGGAAGCAGCGCTGGAGCGAGTGCCGTTACACTCCGGCGGTAGCCGTCAGTGAAGACGGCAGCCGCTTCGCCGCCAGTTCGCTCACGGTCCTGTCAGACGCCGCGCCTGCGGGCGGAAATGGCGCTGAGCAGGACGGCCTTGAACAAACCGTGCAGGTCTTCGATACCGCGGGCGGCAGTTCAGTGCTTTCGGTTCGAGTGGCGCCGCCGGTCCTGGACGGAGTGAACTACGCACTCTCTCCGGACGGAGGGCAACTGGCAGTCCTGCAAGCAACTACTCTGAACATTTATTCCTTGCGGGAGATGTCCGCTGACGAGCGCACGAAATATCTCGCGATCAAAGACGATACTCCCGGATTGTATGTGCCTCCGCACCTGGCCAACGGGGATTCCGCTCCGGAAACGATTGAGCTTTCGGCCGCCGGCTCGGGTGTACCGGACCCCGCCACCGCTGCTTCCCCTCCACCCGCGGCCAACAGTTTGGCGAAAGCTGCAGCGTCCCCTGGATCAAATGGAACACCTTCGGTTTCTGCGGCGGCCGCGAGCGCGGTGCCGCGGACCGAAAACGGCGCAAAGTCTGATCCGCCCACGTTGACTTTTCGGAGCGGCACCCAGGTGGTGGCGCTGGACGTGGTCGTGACTGACTCCAGGGGCCACGTGGTGAAAGGTCTGCGGCAGAATGATTTCAGCATCGGGGAAGATGGCAAGCCGCAGGTGTTGCGCCACTTCCGTGAGTATTCGCCGGAGCAGGCTCCGACGCCGCCCCCGGCCTCGGAGCAGGCCGAAGAGGAGGCGCCAAAGGTTCCCCCGAATATCTTTTCCAATTACAAGCAACCGTCGGAACCTGGGTCGGTGACCGTGGTCCTGCTCGATCTGCTCAACACCCCGATGGCAGACCAATCCTATGCCCAGGCACAACTCATAAAGTTTTTGAAGACCAAGCCGCAGGATGCGCAATTTGCTCTGTGCACGCTGAGCAACAAACTCCAGATGATTCAGGGTTTCACCCGGGACGAGAGTATTCTGCTGGCCTCAGCCCACGGCAAAAAAGCGTCGTTCCGGAACAAGTCCGTGCTCGACTCCGATGCGGCGCCGATTTCGATGGAAGCGGGACGGGCCACGGCGAAATTTCTTCCCAACCTGGATTTTTTTGTGCAGGCGATTGAGTTGCAGCAGTCGGAGGCCCGGGTCGTGGACGCAGACCGGCGCATGATGGTGACCGTGGACGCCTTTGCCCAGTTGGCGCGCTATCTGTCCGGCATTCCGGGACGCAAGAACCTGGTGTGGTTGTCGGGTTCTTTCACCCTGGGGATTTCTCCCGATACCAGCGGGCAGGACCCCTTCATTCAGGCACGGAATTACAGCGAGAATGTGAAACGGGTCTCAAATCTTTTTGCCGAGGCCCACGTGGCGGTGTATCCGGTGGACGTCCGGGGACTGGTGACGGACCCGCTGTTCAGCGCCACCAGCAACGACACGCTCGCGCCCGTGTCCATGCAGGGGTCAACCCCGACCGGACCCGCAGGCGGAGGCGGACGCGGAGATTTCCCCGGGGCCAAACGAAATGCCAGCAACGCGGTGCCAATCGCCGCGATGCAAGCCTCGGCTGACCAGTTCGGCCTGGCCCAGATGGGGGAACACGCCACCATGGACAAGCTGGCCGCGGAAACGGGCGGGCGCGCCTTCTACAACACCAACGGCATCGCCAAGGCGATCGACGCGGCAAATGAGGAAGGCGCGAATTATTATGCGCTCTCTTATACCCCCGCTAACAAAAACTACGACGGATCGTTTCGCAAAGTGAAAGTTTCGCTGGCGGGGAAGAAGTATCATCTGGCATATCGCAGCGGCTACTACGCAGTCGATCCCCATGTCATGGCCAGGCCGGAAAAAGATCTGGCTTCGAGCCTGGCCATGGCCGCCATGCAGCAGGGGTCGCCCCAGTCAAGACAGATCGTGTTTGGAGCTAAGGTAGTTCCGCTGGGCCAGCCCAGGATGGTGAAGGATGCGCCCGCCCTGAGTGCCAAGGCCGCCAAAAAGAAGCGGAAGGGGGAAACGGCGCCGGTCGCGATGCAACTTTATTCCATCGACTATGCAGTCACTCCCGCAGATTTGCGCTTCAACCCTATGCCGGATGGGACCTATCACGATGTTATCAATTTCATGGCGACAGCTTTCGACGAAGAGGGAACCCTGGTGGCGAGCCAGATCAGCCAGGTAGCCGCCGACCTCAAGCCGGAGACATTTCGCGACATCCAGTTGGGCGGAGTTCGCGTGCATCAGGAAATCGATGTTCCAGTCAAGAGCGTCGCCTTGCGACTGGGAGT
>DATGYF010000360.1:0-2025 GCA_035298145.1 Terriglobales bacterium
ATGCAGCAGATGAAATCGCTGGATGTGGATTCCAGAAAACTGATCGCGTTTCTGGGGGACACCGTGGAGAGATTTCAGCGCGAAACCGGGATCACGGCGCGCTTCTCCTCCGATCTGGAGGAGCCGGACATGCCCCAGCCGGTGTGCCGGGAGTTGGCCCGCATAGTGCAGGAGGGACTAGTCAACGTCCGCAAGCACAGCCACGCCCGCAGCGCGCTGGTCCGGCTGAGTGCGAGAAATGGGCACTGGACACTGTTGATTGAAGACGACGGCCGGGGATTCTCCTTCGCGGGGCGGCTTACGCAGGCGGAGTTGGATGCGCAGGCCAAAGGACCGCTGGTGATCAAGGAGCGGGTCCGTGTCATTGCAGGCGAACTCGCGATAGAATCAAACCCGGGACAGGGATCGCGTCTGGAAATCAGTGTCCCGCAAAAGCCGGAAGCGGCGTATGGACAATAATCGAAGACCCCAGCCAGTACGTATCGTGATCGCCGACGATCACCCTATTTTTCGCGACGGTCTGCGGCGCCTGCTGGAGGCGGAATCGGACCTGAAGGTCATTGGCGAAGCCTGCGACGGATCTGAAGCCGTCAAAATGGCCCGCCAGTTGAAGCCCGATATCATGCTTCTGGACCTGGCCATGCCGCGCATGCCGGGGCTGGAAGCGTTGCGCGAAATGAGCACTGGCCCGGCCCACACCGTGCGCGTCATTCTTCTGACCGCCGCCGCCGAGAAGAAACAGATTGTCGAAGCTCTCCAACTGGGGGCCCGCGGAGTCGTATTGAAGGATTCCGCCACCCAACTGCTGCTCAAGAGTATCCATACTGTAATGTCAGGAGAGTATTGGGTGGGCCGGGAGAGCGTTTCCAACCTGGTGCAGTATCTGAGGAACCTGGTGCAGTCTTCGGGAGAAGAGGCGAAGCAGAAGAAATTCGGACTTACCCCGCGAGAACTGGAAATTGTGTCCGCCGTGGTGGCGGGCTACTCCAACAAGGAAATCGCGGAATACTTCAAGATCAGCGAAGATACGGTGAAGCACCATCTCAGCAATATCTTCGACAAACTGGGAGTTTCGACACGCCTGGAACTGGCCCTTTTCGCGGTAAACCAGGACTTGCCGCTGAAAACGATCGCCTAAAGACATAGCACTTTGGTGCTATACGTTTCCACATTTGGGCTATTGGCAGTCAGGCATAGCCGCATTTACCCTAATAACAGACTTCAACTCTGAGTTTAACGACTGCTGGGGTTTAGGCTGGACGTGTACTCAGACAGGGAAAAATTAAGCAAGCCGACAGGTGGTCCAAGGAGGGCGCCGATGGCAACGTGGCTGCAAAATATCTGGAACGACGATCAGGGACAGGACGTCGCCGAATACGCCGTCATGCTGGCGGTGATTCTGGTGATCGTAGTTGGTACGATCCGGCTGATCGGTTCCAACGCCAATAACGTGTTTTCTTCGGTCGGAAGCGCGATTCAGTAGGCTCGAATCCCGGGTTGGCCCCCAGCCTCCAACCGGGTTCAGGTTTCAGGGATCTTTCCTCCTCTCGCTGACTCCCATCGCCCGCAGGTCTTCCCGCTAAGCCACACATTTGTGTGGGCGGACACTCACGTCCGCCCGAGTTGACTTTGATTTGCTGGGATGGTTTTGGCAACACGGAAGGTTCTACAAGGCAAAGGCTGAAGATCAAAGTCAAAACAGAAAGTCAAAAGCGTCGGACAGCGATGTCCGACCCAGACACCCGCACACTAAGCCAGTTGAAAGACGATGTGAACGAGGGCAGTGTAGTCGGACGGTTGGCCGTCCCGTTTGGCGGGCTTGAAACGAATCTGTTCGGCGGCGTGAGATGCAGCCTCGTCCAGCCCGTGGCCCAGTCCCTGAACCACGCGCACGATGCGTAGCTTGCCGGAGGCCTCGAAGACGACCTCGAGCACCACCTCTCCCTCAATACGCAGGTTTCTGGCTTCCGCCGTGTAGGTCGGAGTGGGTTTGAAAATGACTTCGGCGGGAACCATCCTGCCGGC
>DATGYF010000361.1:0-1831 GCA_035298145.1 Terriglobales bacterium
GCGGTCCACGGTCGAACTCTGGTCGGAACGGGGCAAGTGCTTGGCCACACCGAAGTCCAGTATCTTGACCTGGCCCTCGCTGCTGAGCATGATGTTTTCGGGCTTGATGTCACAGTGAACAATGCCATGCCGGTGCGCCGACACCAGGGCTTCCGCGCACTGAATCGCGATGGTGAAAAACTCATCCAGCGACAGCGGCTCCCGCAACCGCTGGCGCAGGTTCTGGCCTTGCACATATTCCAGAATCAGAAATATCTCGCCCTGCTCCTCCAGCACATCATAAACAGCGGCTACGTGGGCATCGCCGAAGCGGGATGCGCGCTCCGCTTCTTCCAGGAAGCGGTGGCGGTAAAGCGAGTCAGCACGCAAGGAAGGGGCCAGCCGCTTGAGGGCAACGGTACGCTTGAGTTTGGTGTCTTCGGCGCTGTAGACCTCGCCCATGCCTCCTTTGCCGAGACGTTCGCCAATCCGAAAGCGTCCCACGACTTTGCCGGACAGGGAATCCTGAGGCTGAGTCGAACTCGCGAGAGTGGGCTCAAATTCCGCCATAGGACCTACAATTCAGAATGGAGAACAGCGTCCCGAGGCCCCAGGGACAGTTCTGCTGGGCCGCAGTTGCGCAATCTTACTCCTGGGCCAGAGGGCGGGCAATCCGAGGCACGGTTTGCCCGGAATTACGGAGCCACCCAAAGGTCAAATGACGGGCGGTCGGCAGCACTGACCTCAGGTCGGCATTCGCCGGCTTCATTGACAGTCAAGGTCGCCAACAGGCCATCAGTTACGCAACTTCCCTAACCTTTCACTTGCGGCCCCTGGCGTGCATGCCTTCCAACCATCCAGTCGATCCCGGTCACCCGGTTCACGCTCTCAGGAGACCCTCGGTGCTGCATAAGTGCGCTAATCCCGCCTGTCCGAGTTTGTTCCGCAGCCTCAGCCTGGGCAAGCTGTTTGTTCTCGAGACTGACTTTGGCGAGGGGTTCACGCCCCCCCGCAGTCGCAGGCACCGTTCGCTTCGCCGCATGGAGCGCTATTGGTTATGCGATGGTTGCTCTTCCTTACTCACCCTGACCTTTGAACGAGGACGAGGAATGATTACGGTTCCGCTTCCTGCCCGGAACCGCCGAGTGCCTGCGCTGCATCTGACCGGGATGCAGGAAATTTTCCCCAGGGAGTTGAAAGGTGTCCTATGAATCATTTCAGAACTCATCTATGCGCAATCTGCGGCGAAGAGCGTTCCGCGAACCAGACCCGTTTCCTGGTCGCCGAAAACACCTGGGAAGACAAACTGACGATACTGCAATGGAATGAGCAGATGGCATCCCGCGCGGGCATTCAGGCGGCTTGCGGCATCGACCATGTGGAGGAACTGGTCATTCATTGGATGACGAC
This sequence comes from Terriglobales bacterium, assembly GCA_035298145.1. Lineage (GTDB taxonomy): Bacteria > Acidobacteriota > Terriglobia > Terriglobales > Acidobacteriaceae > JAIQFF01. Next base: position 1,390 of record DATGYF010000361.1, read on the forward strand.
GGGAAGTCTTGATTATCCTTTCGCGCGAACCGCACTGGGAGCAACGGGCTGGCGCCGCCCGACTCCGTCGGGCCGGGTTGACCTCAGCGGCGCGCGGCCCCTCGGAGAACTGGCAGTCCATCGCGAAAGCGTGGAACGCGTGCTGGCCGAGAACCCGCAGTCCCTCAAGGTTGTCCTCGATGCACTGCTCGACGCTCTGCGTCAAGAGATCAGGATCGAAGCGGAGCCGGTATTGCCCCGGGAAGCGGAAGCAGAAGAAGAATTGTGTGGGGTCTCCACCGAGCCGGAATTCTAAAGCCCCAGTGTGGGTCGGACACTCTTGTCCGACGCCGTTGACGTTGATTGTGACTTGGACTTTGATTTTGATCTTTGATTTCTGATCTTAGACTTTGGATCCTAGACTTTCCGACTCTGACCCTCCCCCGGTGCAAATCAATCGCCA
>DATGYF010000362.1:0-2875 GCA_035298145.1 Terriglobales bacterium
CCGGGTGCGCGGCATCATCGCCGGCGATAAGCGTTACGCCGCCCATGGTTCACAGGAGATGCCGGTCTGGGGGCCTATTTTCCACCAGATTGAAAGTGATCGGGACTTGGGATACGTACGGCTTCAGAACGTGACGGAATACCTTGGCAGCATCCAGCAAAAATAGAGCCTGAGGCTAGAGCTCCATGAGTTCCGTACCCTCAGCTTCGCCCCCAGACACTCATGGTGTTTCGGCGGTTCTTGTTGGCCTCACCTCCCAAGAGGCTGCAGCGCGCCTGTCCAAGTACGGCCCCAACGACCCGAGTGCCACACGCCGGGCTGCTTTCGCATTTGAATTGCTGCACCTGTTCCTGAATCCGCTGGTCGTCATCCTTTTCGTCGCCAGCGTGATTTCCGCCCTCCTGGGACAAACGATTGAAGCGGAAATCATCTTCGCGATCGTTCTATTCAGCGTCATCATCGATTTCGCTCAAACCTATCGTTCTCAGCGCGCGATTCACAGGTTGCAAGAACACGTGAGTTTAACCGCGACGGTCCTGCGTGACGGCCGATGGCAGGAAATAAACCGGCGAGACGTGGTACCGGGCGACCTCGTCCGCCTATCGGCCGGCGACCTTGTTCCTGCCGATGGACAGCTCCTTGAAGCCCGGGACCTTTACGTCCAGCAGGCCGCACTTACCGGCGAATCGATGCCCGCTGAGAAGGGCGTGCGAACGGGAGAACCAGGTGGGGCGGGGACTCCGCAGGCGCCCGATTGGGTGTTTCTCGGAACCTCGGTCGTGAGCGGAACCGGAGTGGCCCGCTTGGTTGCCACTGGCGCTCATACCGCCTTCGGAACTATCGCGGAAAGGCTGGCCGATCGAGAGGAAACGGAGTTTCAGCGTGGTCTGCGGCATTTTGGCATGCTTATCACGCGTACCGTCCTCTTTCTCGTGCTGTTCATCCTGGTGGTGCGTATCGCCATGCACAAGGATGCATTCGAGTCCTTCATTTTCGCCGTTGCCCTGGCGGTGGGCCTGACCCCGGAATTTCTTCCCATGATCACTTCGGTGACCCTGGGACGAGGCGCCATCCGCATGGCCCGGGACCACGTCATCGTCAAGCACCTGCCTGCCATTCAGAATTTCGGCACCATCGATGTGTTCTGCAGCGACAAGACCGGCACACTGACGACCGGAGAGATGGTCTTGGATTCCTCGGTGGATTACCTTGGGCGCCCATCCGATCGTCCACTGGCGCTGGCTTACGTGACCGGCAAGTTCGAGACGGGGATCCGCAGTCCGCTCGAAGTCGCAATCTTTAAGTTGGAACGGCCGGACCTGGAAGCCTATCTGGAAGCCTATGTGAAATGTGACGAAGTTCCATTCGATTTCGAGCGCCGGCGGCTTTCGATTGTGGTTCAGGAAAAGAATGGAAACAACGCCGGCTCGGGAATTCTGATTGTGAAAGGGGCCCCGGAAGGCATCCTCCAACTCTCTACTTTTTACGAGAGCGAGGGTCGAATCGCGCCTCTTGACCCGGCCCTGACAGATCGCTGCCGCAAGACCTTCAATGACCTTAGCAGAGAAGGCTTTCGGCTTCTGGCTGTCGCCTATCGCGATGTTGACCCTCGTGGAAGATTTTCAGCGGCAGACGAGCACTCCCTGGTGTTGGCCGGTTACCTGGCATTTGCAGATCCGCCGAGTCCGGATGCGGCAGACTCGCTGGCGGCCCTGAAACGTGACGGAGTGCAAGTGAAGATCCTGACCGGCGACAACGAACTCGTGGCACGTCACGTATGCGATCAGGTCGGCATCGAGAATCCTGCCGTCATGCTGGGTGAGGAGTTTGATTCCACCAGCGATACGGCGCTCGAGCATCGGGCGGAAGAAACAACTGTGTTTGCCCGAGTAACGCCGATGCAGAAACACCGCGTCATTCATGCCCTTAAGCGCCGCGGACACGTGGTGGGCTACCTGGGAGATGGGATCAACGATGCTCCGTCGCTGCACGCCGCCGATGTTGGCATCTCCGTTGCCTCAGCCGTGGACGTGGCGCGCGACGCGGCGGACATCATTCTGCTCAGGCCCGGTTTGAATACTCTTCATAACGGGATTCTTGAAGGGCGCCACGCTTCTGCCAATGTCCTCAAATACCTTTTCATGGGCACCAGTTCTAATTTTGGCAACATGTTCAGCATGGCAGCGGCGTCTGTGTTCCTGCCATTTCTCCCCATGCTTCCGACACAGATCCTCTTGAACAATTTTCTGTACGATGCATCGCAGCTCACTATTCCCTCCGACAACGTTGACGACGAATACATCCGTCGCCCACGGCCATGGGACATGAAGGTAGTCCGGAATTTCATGCTGCTCATCGGACCGATCAGCTCGATCTACGACTTTCTTACTTTTTACGTGCTCCTGCATTTTTTTCACGCCAGCCAGCCCGAGTTTCACACCGGCTGGTTTGTCGAGTCCCTGGCTACACAGACCCTTGTGATCTTCGTGCTTCGCACTTTGAAAAATCCTTTTAAGAGTCGCCCCAGCCTGCCGCTGGCGGTCACAACTATATTGATCGTGACCGCGGGTGTATTTCTTCCCTACTCGCCTCTCAGCCAATTGTTCGGATTCGTCCCGCTGCCGGCGCCGTTCTTTGTGTTTCTCGCCTTCTCGACTGTGACTTATCTCGGGTTGGTCGAATGTGGCAAGCGGTTGCTTCTCCGCGATAAATGATCGCAGGGGCCGGATACATTAGCCGCGAACGGTCAGAACCGGACAGGAGGCATTCACCACCACCTGGTGTGCGGTGGTACCCGGGAGATGGGTTGCTACGCCAAAGCGGTCGCCGTCGCGAACTGAGAGCACGATCAAGTCAGCACCGCATGCCCTGGCCG
>DATGYF010000363.1:0-2853 GCA_035298145.1 Terriglobales bacterium
CTGCTCTTCCTGGGCGCCGGCTGGTTCGGGGATTTGTAAGTGGCGCTCGAGTCCGTCTTCATTGTTCTTTAGTCCTTGGCTCCTGAATCGAGTTGTCGCCTGGAAATTTGACCGGAAACATACATGTCACCATGGTCCCGCCAGTGGCCGCTCGCTGGATCTCGAGAGACCCGCCAATCACCCGGGCGCGGTAGTTCATCAGATGACGTCCCATGCCCGCGTTGTTGGCTGAGATGTCTGCAAATCCCGAGCCGTTGTCGGTAATGGTGAGCGCTCCCTGCTCTTGGTCGGCCGCAAGGCGGATCACGATCTGGTCGCCGTGGCCGTGTTTGATGGCATTGTTGACCGCCTCGCGCGCGATGTAGTAAAGGTGCGTGGCCACCGTGTCGTCATGAATCAGCACCGGGGTAAAACACTGGAAGCGGCAGGAAACCCCAAACAAGTCTTCCACTTCGCCCGCCCATTGCTGGAGCGCGGACATGAGCCCCTGCGCGTCGGACACGACCGGCAGCAGGCCGCGTGCCAGTTCACGCGTCTTATTAATAGCTTCATTCACGAGTCTCACGATCTTGGCCGCGTCTCCGGCTTCGGGCAGGCTCTTTTCCATGAGCTTCTGCTCCTGCACTTTGCTCATGAAGGCAATGCCGGTCAGATGCTGTCCCAGGCCGTCATGCAGGTCCTGCCCGATGCGTCGCTGCTCCCGGCCGCTGACCTCCAGGATGGTGGTTTCCAGATGTCGGCGTTCGGTGATGTCGATGCCGGTGGCAATAATGTAGGTTGGCGCAGCGTCATTGCCCGGCAGCACCGTGCTCGACCACGCGATCAATCGGCGTGAGCCGTCCCGCTTCACCAGGTAGCCTTCATAGTCACTGGGCAACTGGTCGGAGCATAGTCGCTGAAAGTCTGATTTGAAACGCTCCACCTCTTCGGGAACCATGAACAGGTCCCAGATCTTCTGGCCGGCAACCTCGGCGAAGGAATACCCGCTAGTCTGCTCGCAAGCCCGGTTAAAGCGGATGATTCTGCCCTCGGGATCCAGCACCACGACCAGAGCGCCCACGGTGTGGAGGATGGCGGAGACTACGTTCCGCTCTTCCTGCAAAGCCTCTTCAGTGCGCTTAAGATCAGTAATGTCGAACCCGACGCCATGGATGAACCAGGGCTCGCCGTCGGGCTTACGAATCATCTTGGCTTCGCAATGAAACCAGATCACGCGGCCGTCGCGCGCCACCACGCGATAGGCGGATCGCAGCGGTTTTCCGGTAAGAAACATGTCGGCCGCTTCCGTGCTCCAGCGCTGCTTGTCGTCAGGATGGATGTGGCTGTACCAGCGCACCGGGTCCTCCAGCCACTCTTCTTGCGAGAACCCCAGGGCCGCCTCGATCTGCGGACTCACATAAGCCTCGCCGATGCCGCGATCGAGATAGGCCATAAATACGACGGCCGGAATCTGTTCGACCAGAGCGCGATATCTGGCTTCCAGATTGGGGAGCTGCGGGTCCGAAGCCGGCGCAGGGCCGGGCTCTTCCGGCGGATACACGATGCGCCTGGCAATGCTGGCATTCTGAGTAAAGACTCCCGCTAACTCCTGGAGAACCTCCTCGGCCTGTACAGGGTAAAGGTCAGGATCGGCCAGTGTGGAGCGCGCGCCCTCGCCCGCCGCCTTTGACTTCGGCATTCCCAGACCTATATCCACGTCATGAACTCCACGCGCGTTGCGGTTGGTAAGATGTCAAGAGCCACCGCAACATTACACCAAACATCAACCCCAAAAGCGCCGGACAGAGCCTGCCCTGAGCGAAGTCGAAGGGAGTGTCCGACCCACACATTCAGCGCGGACGCTTGCGCCATCCGGGTTCTTTGTTGAGCGATGCCTGCGTAAAGCGGCGCAGGGCATGAATCGCTCGTCCATACGTTTGCACCGCGGCTGAAGACAACAGCGAACCCGGCGGCTGGTTCATGAACGGCATGAACTTATCCGGAAAGCCCGGCATGGTGCAGCCAATGCAGATTCCACCGATATTCGGACAGCCGCCAATCCCGCCCATCCAACCTCGCTTGCCGACATTGCACTGCACCACCGGACCCCAGCATCCCAGTTTGACGATGCATAGCGGCGATCCATATTCGTCGGCAAATTGCGCCTGCTCGTAGTATCCGCCGCGGTCGCATCCTTCGTGCACCGTGCTGCCGAATAACCAGGTGGGGCGCAAGGCGTCATCCAGGGGAATCATGGGTGCCCGCCCGGCCGCCATATGCAGCAGGTACAGCAGCGTCTCCATAAAATTGTCCGGCTGCACCGGGCATCCTGGCACGCATACGATGGGAATGTCCGCATGCGAACGCCACTGCCAGCCCAGATAATCCGCCAGGCCCATGCAGCCCGTCGGATTGCCCTCCATGGCATGAATGCCGCCGTACGTAGCGCAGGTCCCGGCCGCAATCACCGCCCAGGCCTTGGGCGCCAGGCGATCGATCCATTCACAGGTTGTGATGGGCTGGCCGGTTTTCTGATCGATGCCGAATGAGGCCCAGTATCCTTCCTCTTTATTGGTTTCGTCCGGAATCGATCCTTCGATCACGAGAATGAAAGGCCCCAGCCTGTCCTGCGCTGCCAGGTGGAAACGCTCCATGAACTCGTCGCCATTTTCGATTGCGAGGAAGGGATTGAGGAAGTTGACTTTGGGAATCCAGGGCAGGGCCCCGGTCATGATGTCCTCGATGCTGGGCTGGGTGGCCGCCGTCATGGCGATCGTGTCGCCGTCGCATCCCAGTCCGGCGGTAATCCAGAGGACATCGATTTCTGTGATCGGAGGTTGAGTTCCACGGCGAGCTTCAGCATCCGCCATTTCG
>DATGYF010000364.1:0-5753 GCA_035298145.1 Terriglobales bacterium
TTCTCCGGTTGTCCCGGCGGCAGCCCCACCGACACCATGCCTAACTGGGTCACTTACCGCTGGCCGCCGGAGTATGGCCAGATGCTTGACTGGCAGTGGAAAGAAAAAGTCATTCCGTTCTGGAAGCAGGCCGCAAAGTTCGCGCGCGAACACGGCATCCACAAGATCGCACTCGAGATGCATCCCAATTTTGTGGTCTATAACCCCAAGACGCTGTTGCGCCTGCGCGAGGCCGTGGGCGAGGAGATTGGAGCCAACTGCGATCTCAGCCATCTTTTCTGGCAGCAGTGCGATGCGGTCGAGGTCATTCACATGCTGGGCAAGGCAGGCGCACTCTTCCATGCCCACATGAAAGATACGACCTTTTACAAACATAATGTCGATCGTTACGGCGTGTTGAACTTCTCCTCTGACAAGAGCGACCTTGCGCAGGCCTCGGAAACATTCCGGGCGGTGGGCTACGGGCACAGCGCCGGCACCTGGAAAGAAATCATGCGCGCCTACATGGACGTCGGGTTCCAGGGCATCTTCAGCGTCGAGAATGAAGATCCGATTCTCTCCGGCGAAGTGGGAGTGGAGCGCGCCCTCTACGTGCTGAAAAATGTCAGGAACGAGATCTTAGGAACGACTTAATTACCCACCACTGTCATCCTGAACGCAGGAAACGCTTCGCTTGCGAAGCGTTTTCCGGAGTCGAAGGACCCCCATGAATCGATGGATTTGTAGTAGCGTAGGGGTCCCTCGACTTGCTCTCACCGCGCAAGCGCGGCTCGAGACTGCGCTCGGGATGACAGCTATAGCGGGCAAGGCGTTGACCTCGCTTCCTTCTACGGCGTAAGCTGCCCTTTCCGCCAATTTTCGGGAGCAGGCATGCTAAGACGTGAAGCGTTACGACTCCTGGCCTCGGCAGCGGCCCTGCCGCTGCTCTCGCGGGAAGCGTTTTCGATGTTCCGGGCGGTGCACCAGCAGCTTCCCGATCAGCCAGTACTGAAGAGCCTCGATCCCCATCAGGACGCGACCGTCACAATCATCTCCGAACTCATCATCCCGCAAACCGACACTCCCGGTGCGAAGGCCGCGCGGGTAAACGAATTCATCGACCTGATCCTCACCGAGTGGTACGACGAGGAAGAGAAATCTATCTTCATGACCGGCCTCACGGATGTGGACGCGCGGGCCCGGGAGTTGTTCAGCAAGGATTTCGTTGACTGCGGGGCGAAATCGCAGACCGAGATTCTCCAGGCGCTGGATGATGAACTGGCCGCCACTCGTGCCGAACCGGAGCCGAGGCGCAGGCGCAGGCGCCCGCCCGAACGCAATTTCTTTTTCATGATCAAGCAGCTCACGCTGGTTGGTTACTACACTTCACAGATCGGGTTTGAGCAGGAGCTTCATGGCGAGATCATTCCATCGCGCCATGCCGCTTGCGTCCCTCTGGAAGAGGAGGCGGCGAAGTAAGCATGGCAGCCAAGACATACGATGCAATCGTGGTGGGCTCGGGAATCACCGGAGGATGGGCTGCGAAGGAACTGGGCGAAAAGGGACTGGAGACGCTGGTGCTCGAGGCCGGACGCCCCATCGATCCCGACAAGGATTACGCCGAGCACGTCCCCGAGTGGGAAGTGCGTTATCGCGGGATGAGCGACCGCCGGCGGGTACAGGAAAACCAGCCGGTGCAGGAAACCTGCAGCGGAATGGACGAATGGAACAGCAAGTTCTTCGTCAGCGACAAACAGAATCCTTACAAAACCGACCCGGGCAAACCCTTCTTGTGGATTCGCGGGCGCCAGGTAGGCGGCCGCTCGATCATCTGGGGACGGCAATCGTACCGTTGGAGCGACCTTGATTTTGAAGCCAACCAGCGCGAGGGCTTGGGCGTGGATTGGCCGATCCGGTACAAGGAAATTGCTCGCTGGTACGACTACGTGGAAGATTTCGTCGGCGTCTCCGGCCAACGCGAGGGACTTCCGCAGTTGCCCGATGGCCATTTTCTGCCGGGCATGGAATTGAATTGCGCGGAAGTGGTGGTCAGGGATGCCATCGCCAAATATTTTCCCGGCGAGCGTCTTATGACCATCGGGCGCACAGCGATCCTGACTCAGCCTCACAAGGGTCGCGCACCCTGCCACTACTGCGGGCCGTGCGCCCGCGGTTGCATTACCCGCTCTTACTTCAGCAGCCTGAACTCGACTTTGCCCGCCGCGCTGACTACCGGCAAAGTGACGGTACGTCCGCACAGCGTGGTGCACAGCTTGATGTTCGATTCCAAGACGAGGAAGATCACTGGAGTACGGGTGATCGACGGCCAGACGCGTGACACCATCGAGTTTCGCGCCCGCATTGTCTTCCTGTGTGCCTCGGCGCTGGAGTCGGCCCGCATCCTGCTCAACTCCGCCACTCCGGAATTTCCCAATGGACTGGCCAATTCCAGCGGAGAGCTGGGGCACAACGTGATGGACCACTGCATGGGCGGCGGCGCCACTGGCCGCATTCCAGGGAATGAAGACCACATCTCTTTGGGCAACCGCCCGAATGGAATTTATGTTCCGCGCTTCCGCAACGTGAAACAGAAGCATCCGATGTTTCTTCGAGGATACGGATTTCAGGGCAGTGCCAGCCGGCCGAAGTGGGAACGCGGAACAGAGATGCGCGGCTTCGGAGCGGATTTCAAACACACGCTCCGCCGTCCCGGCCCGTGGACCATGTCGTTTTACGGATTCGGCGAATGTCTGCCCAACCATGAAAATTTTGTCGAGCTCGACAAGACCACGGTGGACGCCTGGGGCATTCCCGTGCTCCGGATCAGTTGTGCCTGGCGCGAGAACGAGCGCGCCCTGCTCAAGGACATGTCGATTACGGCGGCGGAAATGCTTTCTGCAGCCGGGGCCAGGGACATAGAACCATTCATCGAAGACAACGCTCCCGGCCTTACCATTCACGAAATGGGCACGGCGCGCATGGGACGCGACCCGAAAACCTCGGTGCTCAATGCTCACAACCAGGCGCATGACGCCAACAATCTTTTTGTCACCGATGGCGCCTGCATGGCGTCGTCCTCCTGCGTCAACCCTTCTCTTACCTACATGGCCCTCACGGCGCGGGCCTGCGACTTTGCTGTCAGTCAGATGAAGCGAGGAGAAATCTAATGGACCGACGAAAGTTTCTGGGTACGATGACGGCCGCGACCATTCTGTCCCGCCAGTTCTCCTGGGCCGCAGGCGACCACAAGATCGACAAAGTCGGGTTGCAGCTCTATACCATCCGCAGTGTGATGAAGGACGACTTTGAGGGCAAGCTGGCGAAAGTCGCGGAGATCGGTTATCGCGAAGTCGAGTTCGCCGGCTACGATGACCACACTCCTCAGGAAGTGCGGGCCATGCTCGATCGCCACGGGCTAACCGGCCCCTCCGCGCACATACCGTACAAAAGTCTGGGCGCCGAGTTTCCCAGCGTGCTGGATGCCGCCCATGTGGTGGGTCACCAATATCTGGTCAATCCCTACATCGACGACGACGTTCGCAAGGGGCCCGACGGCTGGAAGCGCGCGGCGGAAACCTTCAATCGCGCCGGAGAAGCCTGCCAGAAGGCTGGAATCCAATTCGCATATCACAATCACTGGTTCGAATTCACACCCGTCAACGGAAAACTTCCTTACGACATTCTGCTGGAAGAGTGCGATCCCAAGCTGGTAAAGATGGAAATGGATCTGTGCTGGATCATGGTGGGCGGGCAGGACCCGTTGAAGTATTTCAAACGCTATCCGGGACGCTTCCCGTTGGTGCACGTCAAGGACCTGACGAAGATTCCGAAAACGGACGCGTCCGGTGGACAGAATTTCGGCGACTCGCTCGACGAAATGACGGAAGTGGGCAGCGGGATGATCGACTGGAAAAAGATTTTCGCGCAATCGGAAAAAGCCGGCATCAAGCATTACTTCGTCGAGCATGATCATCCCAAGGACCCGTTTGCCAGCATCAAGACGAGTTATGAATACCTGGCGAAGGTGCGCTTTTAGAGGTCAAAATCGTTCCCGGAGAGCCTGATGGCCCAAGTCGTTCGTTCCCCGAAAGTGTATGACGTCTGCATCATTGGATCGGGTGCGGGAGGCGGTACCGCCGCGAAAGTACTCACCGAAGGCGGACTGAGCGTAGTGATGCTGGAAGCAGGGCCGCCGCTGAATCCGGAAAAGGATTTCAAGGAGCACATGTGGCCGTACCAACTGCCGCATCGCGGGGTTGGTGTCGGAGGCGAGCACCGTCATGAACTGAACGACGAATTCATTGCGCCCAACGGCGCCTGGGAAATCGAAGGCGAACCCTACACTTCCGCGGCAGGCTCGCAGTTCCGCTGGTTCCGCTCCCGCATCGTGGGCGGCCGCACCAATCACTGGGGACGCATCGCCCTCCGCTTCGCGCCGGTCGATTTCAGGTCGCGTTCCACCGATGGCATGGGCGATGACTGGCCCATTACCTACGAAGAAGTTTCGCCTTACTACGACAAGGTCGAGTCCTATATCGGCGTGTTCGGCAGCAAGGAGAATATACCCAGCGCGCCGGACGGCATTTTTCTGCCTCCGCCTGCGCCCCGCTGCACCGAAACCATCATCAAGAAGGCTTGCGACAAATTGAGCATTCCCTGCGTGCCCTCGCGGCTGGCGATCCTCACCAAGCCGCTGAACGGGCGCGCGGCCTGCCATTATTGCGCACAGTGCGGCCGCGGCTGTCTGACCGCTTCAAACTTCAGCTCCAGCCAGGTCATGATTCCGCCGGCGCAAGCTACCGGGCGCCTCACTCTGATCACGGGCGCCATGGCGCGCGAGATCGTGATGGGAAAAGATGGCAAAGCCGAAGCCGTGGCTTATATCGACAAGGCCACGCGCTCTGAAAAGAGGGTGCATGCCCGGGCTTTTGTAGTGGCTGCGAGCGCCTGCGAGTCGGCGCGCCTCTTGCTGAATTCCCGCTCTACTTTGTTTCCCGACGGTCTGGCCAATTCTTCCGGCGCGGTCGGCCGTTACCTGACGGACTCAGTCGGCAGTTCCGCCGGTGGATACTTCCCGCAACTGGAGAAAATGCCGCCTCACAATCACGACGGCGTGGGCGGCATGCACTTGTATATGCCGTGGTGGAAATACGATCGCAAGAATGATTTTCTGCGCGGTTACCACATCGAGTTTGGCGGCGGCCGGGGCATGCCGGGCGTGGGCGAGTTCGAGGATACCTGCAAGGAACATGAAGGATACGGCACGTCCCTCAAACAGTACTGCCGCAGCCGGTACGGCACCTACATCGGTTTCGCCGGACGCGGTGAGATGATCCCCAACGAGCACAGCTATTGCGATATTGATCCCAACACCGTGGACCAGTGGGGCATCCCCGTACTTCGCTTCCATTGGCAGTGGAGCGACAACGAAATCAATATGGCGAAGGACATGCAGGAAACCTTCCGCTCGATCGTGGAGACGGCGGGCGGTACATTTATCAGCAAAGCAAAGTCCGACGGCCGTCATCCCTACGGTATTGAGGACGGCGGCGTCATCATCCACGAGCTCGGTACGGCACGCATGGGCAACAATCCCAAGACTTCGGTTCTGAACAAGTACAGCCAGGCCCACGATGTGAACAACGTGTTTGTGACCGATGCCGCATCGTTCGTGACCAACCCGGACAAGAACCCGACGCTCACCATCATGGCGCTCTCCTGGCGCACGTCAGAATACCTGATCGATCAGGCGAAGAAGGGAAGTCTTTAGGAAG
>DATGYF010000365.1:0-4085 GCA_035298145.1 Terriglobales bacterium
GCAGCCCCCGGCTGCTTGCGGCGAAGTACCGGCAAGGCCGCGCAAACCAGGCCGTAATAGAGGAGTCGCGCCACCGCGGAAAGAGTAGCGTTCCAGGTGAAGCTGCCGAACAGCGCCAGCAGCCAACTCAATAAGGCGAACGCAAGGATAGAAAAATAGGGAGTGCGGAAGCGGGAATGGATCGCGGCGAAGATGGAAGGGAAGTCCCCGTTCTCCGCCAGCGCGAACGTAATTCGGGGCACGCCCAGCATGTTGGCGCTGAGATAGCCAACCACTGAAACCAGCGCGCCCACAGACACGAAAGCGGCGCCGCCGCTGCCGAAAACGAGCCGGGCGACATCCGCCAGGGGCCGTTCGCTGTGGGCAGGATCAGGCAGGATGCCCACCACGACCCACTGGATCGCCGAGTACAGCAAAGTGCATGTGATCAGCGCGGTGAACAAAGCAAACGCCGCGTCGCGACGGGGATTTTTTGCCTCGCTCAAAGGCGTGAGAGCCGTCTCAAAGCCGCCGTAGGCGAAGACCAGTAGCAGGCAAGCCTTGAGCCATGCGCCGGCACCGGCACCACCTGTCAATTCAGGCGCTGCCGGGTGCCCTGTCAGCAGGTAAAACGATCCGGCAATCGCCACCAGAAACAGCGGCACCAGTTTGGCCACCGTAAACACGTTGCTGACCTGTGTGCTGGCCCGCACTCCGCGATAATTGATGAGGGTCAGGACGCCGTACAGAAAGGTCAGAATAAGGAATCGGGGCAGTGGTTCTCTGGCGTGCGGCCAGAACTCGCCACAATAAACAACGAACAGGTTGGAAGTCGCGGCCGGCGCCGCCAAGCGTACCAGCCAAAGCATCCAGCCCATTTCAATTCCTACAAACCGCCCGAACGCGGCGCGCGCGTAGAGGTAGGGCCCGCCCGCCTGGGTAAATTGCGAAGCCACCTCCGCAAAGCACGCCATGATGACGCCGGCCGCGGCCCCTGCCAGCAATACCGCCCATGGGCTGGACCGGCCAATGAGTCGGGCCACGTCGGAAGGCAGTCCAAATATCCCACTGCCGATGATGGAGTTGACAACCAGGGCCGCCAGGCTCCATCTCCCAATGGCCCGTACGAGTCCGGATTGTCCGCTCGCAGGCAAGACGTGGTTGTACCACAGCGGTCAGCCGTCAGCTATCAGCTTTCAGCCGTTAGGAAACTTGGATAAAAAGGACAGACAAATAGGAAAAATGGGAGATTTCGACGACCGAAGGGTTGGGTTTCCTGAGGTCTGGCGCCCGAGGTCCGACGCCCGCCGCTACGCCGCGTCGTTCTCGATCTTGATGCGCAGCGACTTCAGGAACTTGAGGTCCTGGTCGCTGATCTTGAACTCGGGGTTGGTAGTCAGGGTGGTCACAAGGGAAGTCTTGTCGTCGGACTTCTCGCCCGGCTTGCTTACGCCGATGGTCGCTTCCAGTACAAGGAAAATGTCGTATCCGCTGTCTTTGATCTTGGAGACCACTTCGGCGATTTGCTCGCTGTCCGCCAGCGATTCATTAATGGCCTCGCCCAGTTCTTTCATCAACTGCTTTAATTGCTGGTCCACTTGGCCCCCTGAAGTAGAACGGCAGTACTCAGTTACTTAGATGCCGGATCTGGTCACCCCGGCTCGCGACGCCAGCGTCGTGCTCCGTCATTGTAACCCCGAACACTGCTAAAATCGACGCTTGATGGTGAATGTCTCCACAGTCCGCAAATTGAGCATCGCGGCCCGGATTGCTGCCCAGCACGCCGGCCGCACTCGTACCCTGGGCGCGGTGATGAAAGGCGCCCGCACTACGGCATCGCACTTCGGCCGGGTGCTGCGCCAGCTCTTCCTCGAGGTCACAGGCTTTGTTTTCCTGGCTTTAGCATTTATCGGCGCGGGCGCTTTCTTTCGTGAGTACGCCCACTACCAGGCCGGCCAGACTACCCTGGGACGCGTACTAATCGCAATTATTTTCACTTTGACTTTCACCTGGTTCGGCGCCAGCTCATTCTGGAGAGTATGGAAAAAAGGTTAAGAGCTTGAACCACAAGGGACACGAAGGTCCGCGAGGAACCGAAAATTTAAATTTCCTTTGTGCTGAGTCCTTTGTGGCTATTGCCCTTCTTCATGACCGACAAACCTAAAGCCGAAAATCGCGCGGCGGCTGATCCCGAAACCTCCTCCCACATCCCCATCCACGCTCTGTACACGCCCGCTGATCTCAACGCTCGCAACCAGGACAGCGAAGTCGGATACCCCGGCGGCTACCCCTTCACCAGGGGCGTGCAGGCCACCATGTATCGCGGCCGGTTATGGACTATGCGCCAGTACGCCGGCATGGGCGATGCCGAGGAGTCGAACAAACGCTACAAGTACCTGCTGGCTAACGGCACCACCGGCCTCTCCGTCGCGTTCGACCTTCCGACTCAGATCGGCCTCGATTCTGACCATCCCCTGGCGGTCGGGGAAGTCGGAAGAGTGGGTGTGGCCATCGATTCTGTCGAAGACATGCAGCGCCTCTTCGATGGCATCGATCTGACCAAAATTTCCACCTCGATGACGATCAACGCAACCGCGTCGATCCTGCTGGCGCTTTACGCCGCGGTCGCCCGCCGCCAGGGCGTCGATGTTCGCCTGTTGTCAGGCACCGTACAAAACGACGTGCTCAAGGAGTACATCGCCCGCGGCACATACATTTTTCCGCCCGCACAGGCCATGCGCATTATCACCGACCTGTTTGCCTGGACCAATCAGAACGTTCCCGAGTGGAACACTATTTCCATCTCCGGTTATCACATGCGCGAAGCCGGATCGACTGCGGTCCAGGAAGTCGCCTTCACCCTGGCCAACGGCATCGCCTACGTGCAGGGGGCCATCGACGCCGGCCTCGATGTTGATAAGTTTGCTCCGCGGATTTCATTCTTCTTCAACGCCCACAACAACTTTCTGGAAGAGGTTGCCAAGTTCCGGGCCGCCCGCCGCATGTGGGCTGGCATCATGCGAGAACATTTCCGCGCGAAGAATCCGCGTTCGTGGATGCTGCGCTTCCATACCCAGACCGCGGGCTCGACTCTGACCGCGCAGCAGCCGGAAAACAATATCGTTCGCACCGCGCTGCAGGCGCTGGCTGCGGTGCTCGGGGGCACCCAATCGTTGCACACCAATTCGTACGATGAAGCGCTCGCCCTGCCCACCGAGCAGGCTGCTCGTATCGCGCTCCGCACCCAGCAGATCGTGGCTTACGAGTCCGGCGTTCCGCAAACCGTTGACCCTTTGGCCGGTTCCTACTTCATCGAAGCCCTGACCAATGAAATTGAAACCCGCGCCTCCGACTATCTGCGAAAGATTGAAGCTCTCGGAGGCATGATCAAAGCGCTGGAGCGAGGCTATGTGCAGCAGGAGATCCAGAACGCGGCGTACGAATACCAGCAGCAGGTGGATCGCGAGGAAGCCGTAGTGGTCGGCGTAAATCGCTTTGCCGTGGAAGAGGAGAAGCCCATCCCTATCCAACGTATCGACGAAGCACTGGAACGCAAGCAGGTCGAACGCCTGCGGGCTTTGCGTGTGCGCCGCGATCACGATGCGTGGCAGGCCTCACTCCAGCAAATCGAAGCTGCCGCCCGCTCCGGGGAGAATCTTATGCCGCGAATCCTGGTCGCAGTCGAAGCCAACGCGACGGTCGGTGAAATCTCTGACACCATGCGAAAAGTTTTCGGAGAGTACAAGGAAGCAGTGATTATCTGAAAGCCCTGTCATCCTGAGCGAAGTGACTGCTTCGCTTCGCGAAGCAGTCGCGCAGTCGAAGGACCCCTATAGCAAGTTCGCTCTCGACAGGCGAGCTTCGCTCGCCCGGACGAAGGCGTCCGGGCCTACGTGAGCATCGCGGGCCCCTAGTCGGAAACCTTGTAGCCGCACGCCTGCCGGCAAGGCGGGCAGTAGTAAAGTCCATCGCTGCACAGGCGGATGTCCACTTGCCCCTGGCAGGAGCAACAGTACTTCTCGCAATCGCACTTGTCTTCGGTCATGTCGCACTGCATGCAGTGGTACCTGTTTCTGGTGGTGGTGGCCATGGGCGAACTCTAGCGC
>DATGYF010000366.1:0-3296 GCA_035298145.1 Terriglobales bacterium
ACGTGGGTAAGGCGGAAGAATCCCGGGATCACCTGGATGTTGTCATGCAGGGAAATGTTTTTCGTTACCGCCCACTTCGCCGCCCGGTCAAGAACGATCACCAGGACGGCAATCAGGAAGTGGAAGCCACGCGTGGTATGAGTTGTCATTCGGATCTTTTCAAAGTCGCCGGCCGCAGCCATCACGGCGGTTGGCCGGAGCTGGCTCACCCGCCGATTTCTTTCAGCACCGCGCTGCAGCGCTCGCATACCGTGGGATAGACGTTGTCCTCGCCCACGTGGATAGAGTAGTTCCAGCAACGCTCGCACTTCTTGCCGTCGGCCTTGCTCACCTGGACGCCGACTCCGCCAGTGCCGTTTCCTGATGTGCCCTGAACCAGCGTGACCGCCGACACGATGAACAGATAACGCAGCCGGTCCTGATAGCGCGCCAGCACGGAGAACACCGGTTCAGCCGCCGTTACCGTGACTTGCGCTTCCAGGTTGGCGCCGCCGATCAGCTTGCTCTGCCGGGCCTCCTCGAGCGCCTTCAATACCTCGGTACGGACCGCCAGCAGCGTGCTCCAGTCTTCGCGCTGTTTCGGATCATCTGCGGGAAACGAGCCGCCCAGAATGTCAGATGCGCCGGGGAAGGTTGCCAGATGCACACTGGCCGGACGATCGGGCAGGGCAGGCAGATATTGCCATACTTCCTCGCAGGTGAAGCTGGTGATGGGCGCAAGCAGGCGGACCAGGGCCTCGCCGATGCGCCAGATCGCGGTCTGCGCCGCCCGCCGGGCGCGTGAGTCTGGGGCGGAGGTGTAAAGGCGGTCCTTCAGCACATCGAAGTAGAACGCGCTCAACTCCACCACGCAGAAGTCGTTTATCCGGTGATAGATCTTGTGAAAAGCGAACTCGTCGTACCAGCGGATCACGTCTGCGGCCATGGCGACGGTCTGGCGCAGCATGTATTGATCGAGGATGTCCAGCTCATCGAATGACACCGCATTCTTTTGCGGATCAAAGTCGTAGAGATTGCTCAGGACATAACGGAAGAGGCTGTTGCGAATCTTGCGATAGCTTTCGGCGACGCGCTGCATCAGCTGTTCGGAGCCGACTACGTCTTCGCGGAAATCGACGGATGCCACCCACAGGCGCACGATTTCGCCGCCCATGCGGTTGGCGATGTCCACGGGATCGACGTCATTGCCGCGCGACTTCGACAGAGCTCGGCCCTGTTCGTCGAGCGTCCAGCCATTGGTGGCGACCGCGCGATAGGGAGCCTGGTTGCGCGTGCCGACGGCGCACAGCAGGGAAGAATGGAACCATCCGCGGTGCTGGTCGCCGCCTTCGAGATAGAGATCGGCGGGCCAGGGCAGGCCGGGTTCGTGGCCGAGCACGGCGGCGTGGCTGCATCCGGACTCGAACCAGACATCCAGAATGTCCGTCTCTTTTGTGAACTTCGTATTGCCGCACTTGGCGCATTTGGTTCCGGGCGGGACCAGGGCGTCGGCCTGCGGTGTGTACCAGGCGTCGGCGCCGCCGCGCGCGAACAGTTCGATCACCTTGCGGTTCCGGGCGGGATCGTTCAAGGGCTTGCCGCAGCCCTCGCACAGGAACACCGCGATCGGCACGCCCCAGATGCGCTGGCGTGAAATACACCAATCGGGGCGGGTGGCGATCATGTTCGAGATGCGTTCTTCCCCCCAGGCCGGGTCCCATTTCACTCTCTTGATTTCTTCCAGGGCGCGGGTGCGCAGGGTCCCGCCCGGCATCGGCGTTTCCATGGAGATGAACCACTGCTCGGTGGCGCGAAAGATGATGGGATTGTGGCAGCGCCAGCAATGCGGATAGGAATGCTCGAGCTTTTCGGAATGCATCAGCACGCCGCGCTTTTTGAGCAACTCGACAATGGGCTCGTTCGCGTCAAAAACCTTCTTGCCGTCGTATTCCGGAAGGCCGTTGCGCATGATTCCGGCGGCGTCCACGTTGGTGGTCAGGTCGAGCTTGTACTTGACGCCGGTGTTGAAGTCATCGGCGCCGTGAGAAGGTGCGGTGTGGACTACGCCGGTGCCCTGATCCATGGTGACGTAGTCGGCAAGCACGCCCAGCACGGTGCGATCGAGGAAAGGGTGGGCGAACTTCGCGTACTCCAGTTGCTTGCCGGGGAAGCGGGCGATTATTTTCGCTTCGTTCAGGCCGACCTTGCCGGCAAACTCGCCCGCCAGCTGGTGCGCGACGATGTACACTTCGCCCGCGGATTCGAGCGCGACGTATTCGGCGTCAGGATGAAAGGCCACCGCCATGGACGCGGGAAGCGTCCATGGCGTGGTGGTCCAGATCACTGTAAAGACTTTCTTTCCGGCGAGTGCCGGATCCAGCCGCGCCGGGTCCTCGGCCAGCGCGTACTTTACCCAGACCGTCGGGCTGGTATGATTTTCGTATTCCACCTCGGCTTCGGCTAGGGCAGTCTTGTCGAAGATGCACCAGTACACCGAGCGCAGCCCCTTATAGACGAATTCTTTTTCCAGAAAATCGTAGAACGTGGCCAGCACCACCGACTCGTACTGCGGAGTCATGGTGGAGTACGGGTCGTCCCAGCGTCCGAAGACGCCGATGCGCTTGAACTGCTCGCGCTGCAGATCGAGAAATTTTTGCGCGTACTTTCTGCACGCTTCCCGGACCTCCAGTTTTTCCATCTGGAGTTTCTTACCGCCCAACTGTTGATCAACCTTGATCTCGATGGGCAGGCCGTGACAATCCCATCCCGGGACGTAAGGCGAGTCAAATCCGGACATGGTTTTGGATTTGACGATGAAATCCTTCAGGCATTTGTTCAGCGCGTGGCCCAGGTGAATGGGGCCGTTGGCGTAGGGGGGGCCGTCGTGCAGAACGTAAGTCGGGGCCCCCTGCCTGGCCTCGCGAATACGCTGGTAGATCCCCATCTCCTGCCAGCGCGCCAGGGCTTTGGGCTCATTCTGGGGCAGGTTGGCCTTCATGGGGAAGCCGGTCTTAGGCAGATTGATGGTGGATTTCAGCTCCAGCGGCACTGGGTTGATTTCTCCCAAATGATTGATTTTTTTCATTATAGGGAGCGGGAGATCGAACGTCCATTGACCTGCCGATCAGGGTCAGGAACGGATGCCGGCAAAGCCGTCCGAAGGAGTGAACCGGAGCCGCAAAAGCACTGTCGGAAAGGCTGGGGAAGCGTGTACAATTTTGCCAAGGTAACGTTTGCCTCAACTTGGCATCTAAAGAACCTGGGAAGGGTCAGCGAGCAGGATTCGGAGTGCTTGCCGCAGGGCGGGGTGAAAGTAT
>DATGYF010000367.1:0-6833 GCA_035298145.1 Terriglobales bacterium
TACAACGAAACGTTGATGGCGATGGCGACTCCAGGATGCCGCCGGTTGTACATGTAGTATCCGTCGTTGACGTAGTCCACATAGACATCGTCAGTGCGGTACCAGGTGGGCGACCAGGTTTCCGGACAGGGATCAACCACACTGAACCAATAGCCCCCGAACTGGAAGCGCGGGCCACCTTCGACCACCACGACGGGGACGTCATGCACGCGGAACCAGTGGCCACGGCCAAAATGGGCGCGGAAGCGGTCTTCCGGAATGCGGTATCCGTGGTAGCCGCCGCGGGCGTGCCAGGGGCGATGCTCACGCCGCCAATCGTGCGCGCGCTGGCGTTGCCAGATGTCTTGCCGTCCTGGCCAGGTCCGGCTCACCTCCCGCACGTGTGCCGACTCATGCCCCCGGTACGCTTGATGGTCGGGGCCTCTCTGGACTGAGTCATGGAACTCTCGCGAGCCGTGGTGGTCGCCATGTTGCGACGGGGATGCATGCCCGTTTTCGTGGTGACCTTTCGCTTCCTGCCCGTGAGAACCACCCTCGTGACCCTTCGACCGGCCGTTCTGTGCGCCGGCTACCACGACCGTTCCCAGGAACAGAGCGAGTATGGACGTGCTTAGGAAAGCCGTTGATTTCATGATTGCACTCCCTTTGATGAACCGGTTGATGAACCGAATCTAATCGATTCCCTCAGGGAGACCCCAGATTACGGAAGACGCAATCCTAATAGGCTGGGCAAGCGCTATCGTGGGGGGCATCCTTAATGACGTCGCGGATTTCCGGAGATTTGGGCGGTCGCCGCAAACGTCAGGAAGTGCTCTTGGGCTCATCTCTGAACGAAGGGTTGTTCCCCAGGAAGACCCGGGCCATACCGCAGGTGGTCAGGATGGCTTCTCCGAGCCCAAGCACCAGCAGCTTGGTCTGCGAGTCATTTTCCTGGACTGCGGCTTTCATCTCGTTCAAGTTGTGGATGGTGACCATCTTGCGTGCGCGCTTGGGACTGGAACTTGACATGGAACCAGAGTATCCCGGAGGGCGAGGCTGGAAAAGGTTACGGAAGGCGCTATTCGCCGCGTCAAACCTGATTCGGGTAAATCGGCACTTCTCGGAGTGGCTGCATGCGGTTCGCGTCTCCAGCTGGCTCAAGCGCTATAATTCGCGCATGAAATCCCTTTATCACGGAATTCCAATTTTCTTAGTCGTGTTGGTGGTGGGTCTGACTTGCATGGGGCAAGCGGCGGGGGCGCAGGCGGCGGCACCGTCCGGCGAGGCGCAGGCGCTGGTGAAACAGGGGCAAAAGCTCAATAACGAAGGCAAACAGGATGAAGCGCTGAAGCTGTATCAGCAGGCGCTCGAGAAGTCTCCAAATTCCTACGAGGCACATCTGGAGTCGGGCGTAGCGCTGGATCTGAAGGGCGACTACGCGGCCGCGCGCGAACATTTGAAGAAAGCGATCGATGTCGCTCCAGCGGATCAGAAGAATCGTGCCCTGCGAGTGATGGCGTTTTCGTACGCCTTCGAGGGCAACTCGGCCGAGGCGGAGAAATACGAGAAGCAGGTGTTCGACGCGCTGCTGGCGAAGACGGACTTCGAGGCCGCAGCCGGTGTGGCCAATGAACTGGCACGCATCAAACTCGAGTCGGACGATATCGACGGCGCCGCCAAGTGGTACAAGACCGGCTACGACACAGCCATGCGCAAGACGGACATGAAGAACGCGGACAAGAACCTGTGGGCATTCCGCTGGGCGCACGCCCAGGCCCGTATGGCCGCGCGCCGCGGACAGACCGCAGAAGCGCAGAAGCAGGTTGCCGCCGCGAAAGCCGCACTTGACAAGGCAAACAATCCCGACCAGGCGCCGTTCTTTCCGTATCTGACCGGATATGTAGCTTTCTACAGCGGCGACTACAAGACGGCAATCACAGATCTCGAGCAAGCCAACCAGGAAGACCCATTCATCCTGGTGCTGCTGGCCCAGTCTTATGAGAAAGCGGGTGACGCGGCCCGCGCCCGGGAGTACTACGGCAAAGTGATGGCCAACAACGGACACGGTCCGACCAACGCATTTGCGCGTCCGCTGGCGAGGAAGAAGCTGGCGGGCGGGTAGCGGCAAGGGCTTGTGAACGACTCTCGCAGAGGTCTGCCTGCGCACGGGTGTGCTAGCCAGCCGCCTTAAGCAGTTCGGCAAGCTGGCCCAGGTCCTGGGCGCCGGCGTCGCCGATCACGAAATAGCAAAGGCCGTTGCGGCACCAGCTCCGGACTTCAAAGGAAAGCGCGGTCCGCGCAGACTCGCTTCCGCCGGCCCCTTCCAGTGCTCGCTCCTGGAAAATAAAGACCGAAATCTGGTGCTGGCGTATGCGAAAAATGAGTTCCGCTCCAGGCGACTGTTTCACGTACGCCACCCTTCCGCCGGCCAGTGCGAAAGGCGAACCTTGCAGCTCCGGCAGGTTGAAGGTGAAGGGAATCTTGCCTTCGAACCAGGGCTTGACCGTGTGCCGGTCGGTGGAAACGACATCGACCGGGTTAGAGCTGGCTAGGGTTGCTACGTGCTGGTCCACCAGCTCGCTCATCAGTTGTCGTTCGCCGCGGCGCTGAGATTGCGTAAGCAGAAAAGCACTGGCGATCAGAACCGCAGCCATTGCAGTCACAACAACCGGAAGCCAACGCCGCTTCCACGAAGATGACCTCGGCGCCGCGATGCTTCTCTGGATGCGGTTGCGGAAGGCCGGATCGGGCGTGAACTTCTGGCCCGCAGCCTGCACCGCGCGCTTCAGCTGAACTTTGCGCAGGCCCTCGGCGGCGCAGCTGGCGCATCCGCGCAAGTGTTTATCCAATGCGCGTGCTTCGGCAGCCGGGAGTTCCCCGTCCGCGTAAGCATCGAGTTTTTCAGTCCAACGCTCGCAGGCCATGATTTACGCAACCATCATCAAGCAACTCAATATTTCAATTCTCTTGCAAGTGCTGCACGGTATTCCGCAAAGCCCGGCGGGCACGTGACAAACGCGACATCACGGTGCCCATCGGAACGCCCAGGGTTGCAGAAATTTCCTGATACGACATTTCTTCAAATTCACAGAGCAGCAACACCTCGCGATACGGCACGGGCAGCCGGTCCAGAGCCTCCTGTACCAACTGCTGATCCGAGCGCTGCAGCAGGATGCTCTCGGGGGTGTCGCTGGCCACAGGCAGGACCTCATCATCGCTTTCAAGCTCCAGCGGCACGGTCGCGGTTGCCTTCGAACTGGTACGCGAGGTGAGGAACGTATTGCGCAAAATCTGGTAGATCCAGGCGCGAAAGTTGGTGCCCGGCTGGAACGAGCGGAATCCCTTGAGGGCTTTGGCGTACGTCTCCTGCACCAGGTCTTCGGCCTCCTCGCGGTCCTGTGTCAGCCAGTGGGCAAAGTTATAAAGCCGATCGAAGAGAGGCATGGCCAGCTCTTCGAACGATCCCGAGAATGAGCGCTCTTCCGACACCCATATAAGAGTAAACCAGCGAAGGATCGTTTTATTCCCAACCCTCCAAAATAACTTTTCCTTGGAATAAAAGCTTGGGTTGCGGGTTCTGAACCGTGAAACCAGAACGAACTGGACCTTACTTTGGAAGGATGGAAAGGAAAAATATGGAGCAGAAAAACCAAGATGCAATCCTGTTCGACCAGCAGCGCGACGGAATCGACCGCCGGGGATTCCTCAAATGCATGGCCTGGGCCGGCACTGGAGCCCTCTGCGTGCTGCAAGGCGGAGTGTTGAAGTCTTATGGCCTGGACGATCCCGCGCACATCGCAAAGGCGGCCCGCGGCGAACTCAGTTTCGTTCAGATCAGCGACAGCCACATGGGATTCAACAAGCCTGCGAACACCGATGTGGTCGCGACCCTGCAGGCTGCGGTCGCCAAGATCAACGCTCTGGCCATGCCTCCGGAGTTCATGCTGCACACCGGCGACATCAGCCATCTCTCCAAACCGGGCGAGTTCGATACGGTTGACCAGATTCTTAAATCCGCACCCACGAAGGACGTGTTCTTCGTTCCCGGTGAGCACGACGTTCTCGAAGATAACGGCAAGCAATACCTCGAGCGTTACGGAAAGAACACCAGGGGCGCCGGCTGGTACAGCTTTGACAAGAAGGGCGTGCACTTCGTTGGACTGGTCAACGTGATGAAACTGAAGGCTGGAGGCATGGGTTCGCTCGGAGCGGAACAACTGGAGTGGCTGGAGAACGACGTCAAACATCTCTCCAAAAGCACGCCCGTAATTGTGTTCGCGCACATGCCCCTGTGGAACATTTATCCGGAATGGGGATGGGGCACCGACGACAGCGCGCAGGCACTTTCTTACCTGAAGCGTTTCGGCTCGGTGACCGTCCTCAACGGACACATTCATCAGACCATGCAGAAGGTCGAAGGCAACATCACCTTCCACACCGCAACCTCAACCGCGTTCCCCCAACCGCATCCGGGAGCAGCACCTTCGCCCGGCCCGATGAAGGTCCCGGCGGAGCAGTTGCGTAGTCTGCTGGGAGTGACCGATGTGACCTATGTGCGCAAACGTCACGCCCTGGCATTGATCGATTCCACCCTCGAATAGGCGGACATTTCAGCCCAGAAGAAAATAGCCACATAACTTTCAAGGAGGAAGAAATGAGAAAAGGCAGCTGGATCATTTGTGTCGCAGCGTCAATGGTGCTGGCCCTGGCAGCGCTCCCAACCATAGAGAAGTCGCTGGGCGCGTCCCCGCCAGCCGTGGAGGTCAAGATTGACAACTTCAGCTTCACGCCGCCCACACTCACCGTGAAAGCGGGAACGCAGATCACCTGGACCAACGCGGACGATATTCCGCATACCGTGGTCAGCGACGACCAGAGATTCAAGTCCAAAGTACTCGACACGGACGAGAAGTTCACCTTCACCGCCAGCCAGCCGGGCACGTACTCGTACTTCTGTTCGATTCATCCGAAGATGACCGGCAAAGTGGTTGTGGAGTAGGCGGCCAAATGAATCCCTTTGATCCCAAGGCGGCATTGCTGGCGAAACATGCGCAACACGTGGTGCTGGTGCACTTTCCGATCGCCCTCTTTATGACCGGGGTTCTCTTCGACCTGGTGGCCCGATGGACGAAGGAAGTCACGCGGCAGACAACACTGGCGGCAGCCTCACGACTCAACATCCTGGCCGCTGCCGTTTCGGTGTTACCCACGCTCGCTACCGGCATCGCTGCCTGGGAGTGGCAACTGGGTGGGCACAAACTGAAAGGAATGCTGCTTCTCCACGTGGTTCTGGGCAGCGTATCGGGTCTTCTTATCTGCCTGGTTGCAGGGATGCATCTTCGGCGGAGCAGGGGCGCAGGTTCTTCGCTTCCACGTTACTACCTGCCCCTGCAGGTCCTGACCGTCGTGGTGGTTGCGCTTACTGCTCACGTCGGCGGTTTCGTGAGCGGTATCAATGTTCCTGGCTAGTGCGCCGCACCGGCGCCATTGAGGCATGGTTTAAGCAAAGTTGGAGGGTGCCCCTCGGCTCTTCATTTTGAGGCCGAACCCAGAGCCTACTGCACTACCAGCACAATCTGCTGAGTGCGTGAGGCCGAACCCGAAGTCGCGGTTACGGTGAGGTTGTAGGTGCCGGCCGGAGTCCCGGTCGTGGTCGAAGTCGTGCTGCTGGAGCCGCAACCCAACTGGAACACGACGAGCGCGAAGAAACAGCTCAGCAGCGCTGTCATCAGCACGCGCCGCCGTCGCGACTTCCTGCCGCCGATGCCCGCGCCCAGCAACGCCAATCCTGAAACCGGGAATAGCGCGGCATAGAACGGCCCGCCGATGGGGAACAGGCTGGCCGGAGTGGTCACGCGCGCCGTGGTGTTGACTACCAGCTGGCGGCTTTGTGGACCGCTATTCAAGTTGGTGAACGAGGTGCCGTTGGGAAAGGTCAATTGTGCGCCGGTGGGCGCGCCGGAGGCGGACAATGTCACTGTTTCCGGAAAGTTCCCGGTGGGAGTGACGGTGACGGTGAAGGGTGCGGGTATGCCGGCAGGCACGGTTGCCGTCAGCGGAGAAACGGCAACACTGAAATTATTCACGACTGCAACCGCGGGTGGCGGAGCCGGAGTCACCACGGTCGGCGTACCGAAAATACTGACTTTCCCGCCATCGCTCACGGAACCAGGCTGGGGCGGCGTGGCAGGCAGCGTGGGAGCCAGCACCACGGTCACGGTCGCGACCGCTCCACCGTTCAAGGTTCCGACCGTGCAGGTCACGGTGCTATTGGTCACCGGCGCGGGACAACTCGATTGCCCGGGAACACTGTTGGCGGAAACAAAAGTCGCGTTGGACGGTATGACGTCGGTAAAGATGATGCCGGTGGTCAGGTCCCCATTGTTGGTGATCTTGTAGGTGAAGGTAACGTTGTTGCCCACGCCGACCGGATTGGGCGCCACCGTCTCGGTGAGGGCCAGGCTCAGGGTGGGACCCAGTTTGGTCAGGAACACGTCGGAGCCGCCGCTAAGATTGCTCTGAATGGGATTCGCGGTAGGAAAATTTCCCGAGGCGGTTTCGCCCACAATGTAGCTGCTGCCCTGCGAGTCGGCGGCAATGCCGGTCCCGAAATCGCTGGCGCCTCCGCCCAGATAGGTGCCGTAGTGGCCAAGGGCCAAGGTGGAAGTCGCCGTGGTATCAATGCGCGAGACGAAAGCGTCCACCGTTCCGCTCAAGCCCGCCTGAATGGGATTGTTGGGAGTCGGAAAGTTGCCAGAATTGGTCCAG
This sequence comes from Terriglobales bacterium, assembly GCA_035298145.1. GTDB lineage: Bacteria > Acidobacteriota > Terriglobia > Terriglobales > Acidobacteriaceae > JAIQFF01. Next base: position 6,748 of record DATGYF010000367.1, read on the forward strand.
CCGGCAATGCGCGCACCCTGCAGGCTATCCACTGCGATACCCAGACCCACGTCCGTGCCGGAACCACCCAGATACGAAAAGTACGT
>DATGYF010000368.1:0-4341 GCA_035298145.1 Terriglobales bacterium
TGCCAATGCGCCACGTTGATGGGTTCACCGAAGGCCGGTCCCATGACCCGCCCCAGGGGCGTACCCGAACGCCCGGCATCGGAGAGTTCCTGCGGAGTCTGCGTGATCAGGGCAGCGCTCTGCGCGCTGACCGCGGAAAACAGTTCGGGATGGGCAAAAGCAAAGCGCAGCGCTCCATAGCCTCCCATCGAGACACCGGTGATGGCCCGGCCCCTCCGTCCCGGGCGGATGCGATACCGGCTCTCGATATGAGGCATGAACTCCTGCAGGAAGAAGTCGCTGTAGCGAAGTTTATTGCCGGGCGAGTTGATGTAGAAGCTACGCTTGCCTTCCGGCGCCACCACCAGAAAATCTGCGATCTTATGCTGGCGCCGCAGGTCCTCGATTACGCTCCATCCCCCGGTGCTGAAAAGGGTCTGCTCGTTTTGGCCCAGGCCGTGGAGGAAGTAAAGTACCGGGTAACGTCGTTGCGCGGAATCCTTGGCGTCATAGTCCGGCGGCAATTGCACACAGTAGTGGACGGCCTGTTTGAGGATGCGGCTGTTGATGACGTTGCAGTCAGTGCGGCTCTGCGCGTTCGCCAGCAGCGGAAGCAGGATGGCTAGAGCGAGCAGGGGCCGGCGAAATCGGAGCATGGATTTCAGTTTACTCGTAGCGCAGCGCCTGTACGGGATCGAGCCGAGCGGCGCGCGCAGCGGGATAAAGGCCCGAAACCAGGCTGACGATAAAAGCAAACACGATGGCTGCCCCTACCAGCCACCACGGCACCGACCAGAAAGTTTCGGGCGGAAGCGCCTGGCGCTTCAGGTAAATATTCGTCCCCAGGTTGATGACGTGGCCGATGGCCCAGCCTAGCATTACTCCCACCACCCCGCCCAGCAGGCCCATGGCTCCGGCCTCGGCGAAGAAAAGAGTCTTTACGTCGCTGTCGCTGGCGCCGATGGCTTTCATGATTCCGATTTCGCGCCGCCGTTCCAGGATGGCCATGACCAGCGTGTTCACGATGCCGATCGAAGCCACGGCCAGCGCCAGGCTGCCAAAGATTCCGAGAAAAAGATCGAGCACGGCAAAGAATTGCCGCAGGCTGCGGGTGGCGTCCAGAATGGAAAACGTGTTGAATCCCAGCTTCTTGATGGCCTGCTCGACCGCCTCCACGTTCTTGGGATTCTTTACCCGCACGCTCACCGTGGAATAGCTGGGCTGTTTGCTGAAGCCGCGCATGCTGTCGCGCACATCGGAAGGCTGCATGACGCGCAACTCCTGGGCCAGCTTCAGGGGCAGGAACACCCGCGCCCGGGCTGCGCCGCGCATGCTGTCAGGGTCGAGATCGGAGATGCCCACAATTTTCAGCCTCTGCTCGCGCGAGATCACGGAGTAAGCCGCGTCGGATTCGGATTCGTCCGATGCGCCGGATTTTACGGGAGTGTTCTGAGCGGACTCTGGCGCGGAAACCCGCTGCGCGTAGCGCATGGTCAACTCTTGCCCCAGGAGTGGCTTGGCCAAATCGCCGACTGGGATATCGTCTTCGTGGCCGGGCGGGGGCGTCTTGCCCAGCAGTTCCAGGGCAAACGATTTTTGCAGGATAACCTCAGGCGCAGTTTCAGAAGAAAAAAAGCTGCCCGGGATTCCAGTGAATGCGTCATTTGATCGCGCCGAGTCCGGTATGCCCGAAACCATGGTCAGGTGGGGCTTGTCCTGATATCTGAGTTCAGTAATGAAGCGGATATCCGGATAAGCTTCCAGCACGTCGGGCAGGCGTTCGATCTCCTGGCGGGCAGGTTCATCCAGGGTGCGGCTTTCGGCGGCAGAGGCGGTGTTTCTCTCGTCGTTGCGGTTGAAGCCACGCAAATCGCGGCGCGAGGTCACGACCACGGTATCGAAAAGGCCTGACTTGGCCAGGTGGCGGGTGGCCAGCTTTTGCAGACCGATCCCGAGCGAAAGCATGGCGACCAGCGAGGCCACTCCGACCGAAATACCAATCGTAGTCAGCGAATTACGCAGCGACGACTCGCGCAGGTTGCGCAAGGCAAGCTCGGAGAGATCGTAAGTCTTCATCGCTGCTCCTCCGGCAGGCTGGCATTGGCCGCCGTATTGGGTCGATCGTCCACCAGTTTGCCGTCAGACAGCAAGATCATGCGCCTGGCGTAGCGCTCGGCCAGGGCCCGCTCGTGGGTCACCATCACAATCGTCATCCCCAGAGATTGGTTGAATTCGCGGATGAAATTCATGATCTCGGTGCCGGTGTGGCTGTCGAGGTTGCCGGTCGGTTCATCCGCCAGCAGAAGCTTCGGCTGATTGATCAGGGCGCGGGCCAGCGCTGCCCGCTGCTGCTCGCCGCCGGATAGTTCGCTGGGCCGGTGGGTCATGCGGGCGCCCAGCCCGACCCGTTCCAGCGCCTGCCGGGTGAGCGCCTGGCGCTGGCCGCGGTCCACTTCGGCAAATCGAAGCGGCAGATCGACATTTTCAGCCAGGGTCATTCGTGAAACCAGGTTGAACGATTGAAACACCATGCCTACGGTGCGCAGGCGATGCTTGGCCAACTCCTCGCGTGAGAGTTGGGCCAGATCGCGATCTTCGACGACTACCGCTCCCGAGGTCGGCCGGTCCAGCCCCGCGATGAGGTTCAGCAGGGAAGACTTGCCCGACCCGGAACTGCCGAGCAGCGCGACGAACTCTCCCGGCTGAATTTGCAGAGACACGCCGTCCACGGCGCGTATCAGCGCCTCTCCCATCTTGTAGTGGCGGCAAAGGTCAACGATTCGGATTGCGGGCGCGCCGTTCGGGCTGCTGGATGAGTTGGAGTTCAGGGTCATTTAACGGGGCGGCTTATCTCTGTGTCCTCGGTGTCCTCTGTGGTTCAAGCTTGAGGGTTGGAAAAACTGCGCCAACACCAGAGGTCCCTCCGCTCGTTTCGCTTCGCTCCGGTCGGGATGACAGAGTTAGCAACTAGCGGACCTCTCCTCTTATTAGACGCAGAGCCTCGGCTGAGCTTACGTCGCCGTCACTATTTTTTGCAGGGACGCCTTCTTCGGCCGGCACTACCGCATCGCCTTCGCCCGGCGCCAGAAATAAATTATTCTGCAGGCCTTGCTGCCTGGTATAGAGATCGAAGTAGCGGCCCTGCAAGGCATAAAGTTCTTCGTGAGTGCCGCGCTCAACGATCTGGCCCTGTTCTACCACCAGGATCTGATCAGCGCGGCGGATAGTCGAGAGCCGGTGGGCAATCACGAAAGTGGTGCGGCCCTGCATCAGATACGAAAGCCCGTGCTGGATCATCTCTTCAGATTCGGAATCGAGGCTCGAAGTCGCCTCGTCAAGAATCAGGATGCGCGGCTCGGCCAGGATGGCGCGGGCAATCGAAATTCTCTGGCGTTGCCCTCCGGAAAGCTTGACCCCGCGTTCGCCGACGATGGTGTCGTACTTTTCCGGAAAGCTTTCCGCGAATTCGTCCACCCGGGCGATGTGGCAGGCGCGCATGATTTCTTCCTCGCTGGCCTGGGGGCGCGAAAACGCGACATTTTCCCGGATGCTCCCGTCAAATAAAAACGACTCCTGAAGCACCACGCCTAGGCGGGTGCGATATGAGTCGAGGCGCGCTGTGCTGAGATCGACCCCATCGACCAGCACTCTGCCCTCGGTAGGCACATAAAACGCTGAAATCAGCCCGATAATTGTTGACTTGCCCGAGCCCGACGAACCCACCAGGGCCGTCACCGTTCCCGGTTCAGCCAGAAAATCCACATCATGCAATACCATGCGGCTGCCATCGTAGCTGAAGCTCACGTGGTCGAATTCCACTTTGCCGTAAATGTCCGCCAGCGTCACAGTGCGCTTGGGATCCTGGTCCTCGGGCCGCTCGCGCAGAATTTCCTGGGTGCGCTCCAGGCCGGCGAGGGCCTCCGTGATCTGTGTCCCGATGTTCACGATCTGAACGATAGGCGCAACCAGGAACCCGAGAAAGAGCGTATAGGTAAAAAAGCTGCCGATGGTCAGCGTGCCGGCCATGATCTGGTGCGCGCCCATGTACATGATGATCGCGCCCACCACGCCCATGAGCAGGCTGGCGGAAAGGCTCATGACGGAGGTGGCGGTCAGGGTCTTCATTACATTGTCCAGCAACCGGCGCACGCCGCTGGAGAAGACCGCCTCCTCGCGCTCTTCCGCGTGATATCCCTTGATCACTCGCACCCCGCCGAGCGACTCCGCCAGGCGGCCCGTCACTTCGGCGTTGATTTTTCCGCGCTGCCGGAAAATCGGCCGAATCGTTCTGAACGCCTTATTCAGTGCGATGGCGAAGCAAAGCAGGAAACTGAACGCCAGGATGGTCATGGCCGGACTGAT
>DATGYF010000369.1:0-3697 GCA_035298145.1 Terriglobales bacterium
GTTCGACTGCCTCCGCAGCCGCCTGCGCGGCCTCACCATGGGGAAGGGACAACGAAGCACGCTGTCGTGCTCTGATTCTTGACACTCTCTAGCCAATCGTTGGCGCGGCATCGCGTGGCCATCGCTCACTGCAATCGAACGCGGTGCCCATATGCGGATTCCGAGCCATGAAAATCACCATTCCGAGCTGAAGAAAATCATCGTTCCGAGGTGATCGCGATTGTGGATTCCGAGCTGATGACGATCAAAGAGTCGCAATCACCTCGGAACAGACGATCGCGTTGACCTCGGAATCGGTGATTGCGATCGCCTCGGAATCGGAGGCGCTGGACATCAAACAAGGCAGTCTGATTCTGTTTGGAATCAAGGAGAATCAGCTTGCCGGAAAAGGCTCTGTCCATGCGCAAGATCCGCGAGGTCCTGCGACTCAGCGCCCTGGGGCTGGCGCAGCACCAGATCGCCCGTAGTTGCTCGATCGTCCAAAGCACCGTCCACAAGTACCTCAAATTGGCCGAGGCCGCCCAACTTCGCTGGCCGCTGCCGGAAGACCTCTCTGAGCGCCGACTGGAGGAACTCCTGTTCGGCAAACGACCGGCCCCGCCCAGCCGGCGAAGCCACCCCGCGCCAGACTTCCCGGCCATCCATCAGGAACTGCAAAACGACAGGCACGTCACGCTGGAACTGGTCTGGCGCGAGTACAAACAAGCGCAGCCCGATGGATACCGTTATTCAAGGTTCTGCGATCTGTACCGCGAATGGTGCGACACGCAGAAACTCACCCTGCGACAGCAGCACAACCCCGGCGAAAGACTGTTCGTCGATTACGCCGGCGCGACCATTCCGATTCAGAACCGGGAGACCGGCGAGATCCATCAGGCTTCCATCTTCGTTGCGGCCATGGGGTTCAGCAGCTACACCTTCGCAGAAGCCACCTGGAGCCAGGAACTTCCGTGCTGGATCTCGTCCCACATCCATGCCTTTGAAAACCTTGGCGGTGTTCCCAGCATCCTAACCCCGGATAACCTCAAAAGCGGAGTTCACCGGGCCTGCCGTTACGAACCCGATCTGAACCCTACCTACAACGACATGGCCACCCACTACCAGGTGGCCGTTGTTCCAGCCCGCCCGAGAAAACCGCGCGACAAAGCGGTCGTAGAAAATGCCGTTCAAGTCGTCCAGCGCTGGATCGTTGCCGCTGTGCGCAAGCGCACCTTCTTCAGTCTCGACGAGTTGAACCTGGCCATTGCCGAACTGTTGACCGCGCTCAACAACAAGCCCTTCCGCAAACGGGAAGGCACCCGCGCCAGCCAGTTTGCCGCCTTCGACAAACCGGCCCTGCGGCCCCTTCCCGTCGAGCGTTACGAGATCGGGGAGTGGCGGAAGCAGAAGGTCGACCTCGACTATCATGTCTCGCCTGACGGCCACTTCTACAGCGTCCCTTATCAGCTCGTCGGCAAGCACGTCGATATCCGGCTCACGGCCACCGTCATCGAAGTGTTTCACGACGGACTCCGTGTCGCCAGCCACGCCCGCAGTCACGTGGCCGACCGCGCCACCACGCTCGCCGAGCATCGCCCCAAAGCTCACCGCCAGTACCTGGAGTGGACGCCGTCGCGACTTCTCCACTGGGCCGATTCGGCCGGTCCGCACACCGCCGAACTGTTCCGTCGCATTCTGGCTGCCAAGCCGCATCCGGAGGCCGGCTACCGCTGCTGCCTCGGTATGGTCCGGCTGGGCGAGAAACACACCATCCCGCGATTGGAAGCAGCGGCGGGCCGCGCCCTCCACTGCGGCGCATACTCGCTGACGAACCTCAAATCGATCCTCGAGCACCATCTGGAAAACGAACCGCTTCCCGGCTCCACCCCATCCACACTGCTTCCGCCGGCCCTGGAACACGCCAACATCCGCGGAGCCTCTTACTTCAACTCCATTCAGTGAGGACGCCCATGCTCAACCAACAAACCATTCACAAACTCCTGGTCATGCGCCTGAACGGAATGGCCGACGCTTTCCGCCAGCAACTCGAACAACCCGATCAAGCCGGGCTCAGCTTTGAAGAACGTTTCGGCCTGCTGGTGGACCGACAATGGGACTGGAAAGAGAACCGCGCGTTGGCGCGCCGGCTGCGCAACTCCAAGCTGCGCGCCTCCGCCTCCGTGGAAGATATCGACTACCACAGACCGCGTGGACTGAACCGCGCCTTGATGCGCAGCCTGGCGGCGGAATCCGGGTGGGTCAAGCAGCATCTCAACATCCTGCTCACCGGGGCCACCGGTCTCGGGAAAAGCTGGCTGGCGGCGGCTTTGGCGCACAAGGCCTGCCGCGATGGCTACACGGTCTATTACGCCCGAACCGCGCAGTTGTTCCGCGAACTGGCGCTGGCTCACGCCGATGGCAGCTTCAGCCGCTTTCTGCGCAGGCTCGCGCTCACCGACGTGCTGGTGATCGACGACTTCTGCATGGCGCCGCTCAGCGAAGTCGAACGCCGCGATTTTCTGGAGATCTGTGACGACCGCTACCAGACCCGCTCCACGGTGCTGACCTCGCAGGTCCCTGTCCCGGACTGGCATACCCAGATCGGCGATCCAACCGCCGCCGACAGCATCCTCGACCGGCTGGTGCACAACGCTTATCGGATCGAGTTGACAGGGGAATCCATGCGCAAGACACGCGGCGGCAAGGAGGCGATATGAGCGAAAGCATGGGACCGCTCCGGCTCAAACATCCCAGCGGATTCTTCGCAGCCGGCGCCGAAGTGCGCGATGCGATCGGGCTGTTGAGCGACGGCGGCTTCAAGTTGTTCGTCTATGTTTGCCTTCACGCCGACCGGCGCACGGCACAGCTTCGCTTCCGAATGGCGGAATTGGCCAAGGCGGTGGGTCACAGCACGCGTTCGTTGACGACATATCTCGACGAACTCGACCGCGCTGGCGTGGGTGCGGTCTACCGTGCCTCGAACCAGCACGAGCTCGGACGGGTCGAGATCTTGGACCGTTTCTGGCCGTACCAAAAGGAATCCGGCGACTCCGCGGCCGACCCGGAACAGGCGCACTATGTGGCTCGCGTGCGCGGCTGGTTCCTGGAGCAGGCGTGCGTCACGTCGGCGTTCGGCGCGGCGGACGAGAAACTGGCGGCTGATTGGTATCGCTCGGGAATCTCGCTCGATGTGGTGGGCCGGGCGTTTCTGCTGGGCTGTGCGCGTAAGTATGTCGCGCTCTTCAACAATCAGGGTGGCACGCCGGTGACAAGCCTGCATTACTTCTCCGGTATCGTCAAGGAGACCGCCGCCATGGAGTTGAACCTGAATTACTGGCGCTACCTCTCGGCGCGTGTCAAAAAGATGGACGCTCAGTGGCGTGCTCAAGCAAACTTTGCGCGAGCAGAGGGGGTGAAGACGGCAGAAACGAAATAATGCTGCCTGTCTTCCCCGTTCCTTCTTGACCGATGACGATCACCTGCTACACAATGTTTCCGACAGCGTCTCTCGGCGACGAGGTGATCGTCATCAGTTCGGAATGAATGATTTTCTTCGTCGGAATCCGCACTGGACGGTAGCATTGCCCTGAGCTTCGAAGTATTCGGCACAACCACCCACGTGAGGGGTGAATGCGTTGCCGTCAGAATCCATCGATACAGTTTCCGGACGCGGCGATCCCGGCCAATGCCGGGCCTCTTCTTAGCCGATAAGAATGTT
>DATGYF010000370.1:0-2045 GCA_035298145.1 Terriglobales bacterium
GGTGCGATATCGAGATGCCGCTTCACCCGCGGTTCAAAGCTCGCCACTTCGTCCGGCGTGGTGGGGTGCTGCAGGTAGTAAAGAGTGCCGCCGTTGGCGATAGCTGAAACCATGGCGCCCAGTTGCAGCGGCGTCATGGAAACGCCTTCGCCGAAGGAGCACATCTTGCCTACGCCGCCCAATCGGGACGAAATCTCGTGTTGCGGGTAGGTACCAAGGTGTTCGCCGTCGATGTTGTATCCGGCCAGTTCACCCAGTCCGAACTGGTGGGCATAAAAGCTGACTTTTTCAAATCCCAGTTTGCGTCCCAGGGCCTCAAAGTAGGCGTTATTGGAGTGGGCCAGGGCCGTGGTGAGATTCATGCGGCTGCGGCGGCCCAGGGCGATCTGGGTGTCTTTCGTGATCAGGTCTTCGCTCAACGCGGCCAGGGCCACGGAAAGCTTGATGGTGGAGCAGGGTTGAGCGCCGCTTGAAAGAGCCAGCTTCTGGTTCACCATGGCCAACACCCGGCCGCTGGTCGGCTCGATAGCGAGCACGGTGCCGTTCATGTTGCCCAGGGCGTCGATGGCGGCCTGGCGAACGATCGGGTCTTCACCCTCGGTGACGTCGCCCTCGGTGATATCGCCGTTGGTGAACGAACTGGCCGTAAAGCGCTCGTAATGACGGCGCCGGTGCCGTCGGGCGCGTGCCGTCCGCACCGTGCGGCCGCGGCTCTTTGAGAGCCTGCTCAGGCGCTTGCGCGCCCGTGGGCCTTCACTCACCTTGGCTGACTTGGATTTCCCCGAGGTCAAGGAACGAGTACTGACCGTGGCTCCCACCCCATACTCGGGCAGGACGGTCAAAATGAATGCGACTATCAGTCCTAATACCGCAAAACGTTTCTTCGAAATCACTGATTGTTTCCCCATAACCCCGGTTCGGATACCAGATACGATGCACGAAGCTGGCCAAGTTACTCACAGCCTCCCCTGAGGCGCTATAACTCTTCGACAGTATGGGACTTATTGGCTGAGGGTTCAACTTAAAATGTACTTTGTTACCAAGCCTGAACCTTCTTTGTAACGTCTTGAATCAAATAGATTTGTTGGATTTATACAGTTGGTTACCGTCCTTTCGTAACAGGTGGCAAATTACTTCCTCGGCACTCCCAATGTGGAAAACCTTTTCTCTTTCTGGCTGAAAATCTTCCGCAAGGAAGCCCTGCCTGGTGCCGATATGTCGGCAGACCCGCTGGTTTGGGTCGGACACTTGTCCGAGGCCTTTGACCTGGACTTTCCCGTATCGTAGTGGTCAGTTTGGGAGCTGTTGCTCGAGAGCAAGCCTCTCCGATTTCACATTCCGCGGCCCAAAATCTACAATCGTCCATCTGGAATCTTAAATATCCAGACTGGATTGCCATGAACGACTGCCTGTTCTGCCGCATCATCGCCGGTGAAATCCCCGCCAAAAAGGTTTACGAGGACGAACACACCTTCGCCTTCGAAGACATCAATCCGCAGGCTCCAACCCATGTGCTTGTTGTCCCCAGGAGGCACGTCGCCGGCCTGAAAGAAGCGTCGGCCGAAGATGCGGAGATCGTCGGCCTATGCCATCTGGCCGCCGCCCGGATTGCCCGCGAGCGCGGCATTGAAAACGGCTACCGTACTGTTTTGAACGTGGGCCCGGGCGCGGGCCAGTCGGTCTTCCACCTGCATGTGCATTTGTTGGGAGGAAGAAACCTGAAGTGGCCTCCGGGATAGATGGAGCGGAAAAGGTAGACGCGAGCGTCCCGCTCGTGCGGGCGACGCGAGACGGGCGAGGACGCCCGTCCTCCATCAAGTGACTAGTTCGTGGCTTCGGGTTCGGGGGCGCCGTGACGGCGCAGCAGTTGCGGCAGGTTCTGCGAGAACGCTGACCGCGGCAACACCATGTCGCAACCCACCTCGTGCGCCTTCATCTTCAGGTCTCCCTGCACGTGCGACAGGAATCCGATGATCGATGTCCCCTTCTTCAGCTTGGTCTTGAGTTTGGGGATCAGCGTCAGGGGCTTGGCGTTGGCGTTGTTC
>DATGYF010000371.1:0-6080 GCA_035298145.1 Terriglobales bacterium
AATGCCTGGAACCAGGCGCAACTTCATCATGACGCCAAGGCCTTGAACAACCTGGTTTCCGACGGCTTCGTTTACACCGACTACGACGGCACGGTCATGAACAAAGCGGAGTTTCTGGCCGATCTGAAGGACCCGAACTATCACGCCACGCTGATTGCCAATGACGAAGCCCGGGTGATTTCCTACACCAATGCGGCTATTGTGGTCGGCACCTACCACTCCAAGGGAACTTATAAGCGTCAACCCTTCGAGCACTACGGACGCTTTACCGACACCTGGCTCTACCAGAACAACAAGTGGCAGTGCGTCGCCAGCCATACCAATCTGATAAAAAAATGAGCTAGGTCAGGGGAGACGTTGGAGGCGGGCCTGGGCTGCGTAACGCGCGGATTTTGTCCATCAGTCCGGCGGCGGCCTGGCCGGCGTCCAGGGTGGAGAATTCCTCTCCCAGTTCCAGCAGGGGCGACGAAGCGCTCGCGCTGCGGAAGGCCTCCTCCGTCGCAGGCGAAGCTTTCAGGTTGGAGCCCAGGATCGTCAAACCAGGGCGGGTGGCTCGCAGCAGGATCAGCGAGTCACGGAGATTGTTATTCGTAAGCACGTTGTAGCCGGCGCGAGCCAGTAATTCCCGCAGGTAGGCCAGCACATCGGAGGATTGATCCACACACAATACGGTGATGCCGGATTGCGGAGTGGGCGACGGCATTGCCTGTCGCCGGTAAAAGGCGAGTATGGCATCTTCCTCGGACTCAAAGGTGTCAAACAAGGTGATCAGGCTGGTCATCTTCAAGACTTTGTGAACGATCGCGGGGAGTTGGCACAACTTCAAATCGCCACCGGCGCGGCGCGTGCTGGTCAGCAACCGCACCAGCATGCCCAGTCCGCTGCTGTCGATGAAAGCCACCTCGCCCAGATGCAGAGCGATGTCGCTGCGATCACGCAGAAGGTCGTTGATGTGCAGGTGCAGTACTTCAGTTTCACCGGAGGCGATGCGTCCGCTACAACGGACGACAGTGACCTTGCCGACTTCGCGGGTGTTCAGTGAGAGCGGAATAGTGCCCCCTTGCGGGACCTGAGAGGCAGGTTCGCGAATCGCGATATTATACCGGACGGCTTTGAATCCCAGGCACGGCCCCGGGAAGTGCACAGCGTTTACCATCCGCCATGACCCAGGAGCACGCACTCCGAACCGTCGCCGGCGCTTTGCGCAGTCCGGCTGTGGTGGAATTCGTGACGGCCTCGGTGAAGGCCGGTTATTTCGAATTCTTCGGTCCCTATTGCGACGAAGTCGGCGGCATGGTGGACCATGCATTCCGAGCTCTCTCGCGCAGCCAAAGCGACGGAGTTGATCCCGGCCGCCTGGTCGAAGTCACGAGCGCCCTCCTGCGTGACACCTTCAAAAAATCCGATCCCTCATTCTGGTTCAACCGGATTTATCACCACTACAAGACGCAAGCCAAGCCGGAGGCCGATTTTCAGCGGCTGCAAACCCTGTTGCCGGGCACGAGAGTTTTGGACTACGGCTGCGGCAGCGGCTATCTCGCTGCCCGGATGGCTAGAGGTGGATACAAAGTTTTCACCACCGACGTGCTGGACTATCGCTACCCGGAAGCCCGGCATCTCCCTTTCGTCCAGATGGCGTCGCCGACGGACATTGCCTATCCGGACGACAGTGTGGACGTGGCGCTGGTGCTGGCCGTGCTTCATCACATCAATCCAGACGACTTGCCTCGAGTGATCCAGCGCCTGGCAGGGGTGGCCAAATACGTCCTGATCAAGGAGGACACGTACGGCTTGCCCGATGATGGTGAAGGCATGGCCGACTGTCTAAGGACGCAGCCCTTGCTCGCAAGATTTACCGGGATGACCCTGGAAACCCAGCATCAGGTGCTGGTGTTGATTGATTTCTTCGCCAACGCAATTGCCCAGGGGATTCCGGAAATGAATATGCCCTTCGAGTTCAAGACGGTGAGCGAGTGGGAGCAGGTCCTGCTGCAAAATGGGTTCAAGGTGAAGCGGACTGTGGTGGCCGGCTTCGAACCCGGACTCATGCACAAGAGTTGCCATCTATGGCTGGTAGGTGAGCGGACAGGACAACCAGAATGAGCGATGAGGCTAGCGGGAAACCGACGCGTACTCAGGGAAGCTTACCGCCACCACCTGGTCTGAAATGAAAGAGACAGTGATATCGGTTTCGCGTTCCACGCCCTGGATTTCGCCGGAAGAGGGTTCGTAACGCCACTGTCGCACCGCTTTGATCGCAGCTGCAGCCAGCACGCGATCTCCGGTCAGGACCTCGACCCGGTCCACCGCCCCGTCATCGCTCACCACGGCCTGCAGGGAAACCTTCCCCCGGGCGTTGGCGCGAGGGCAGACCGGATACACCAGCTTCCGGGGACGGCCCGAGATATGCAGCCGGGGCCGATCGGCCGCGGCTTCGTACAGCCCAGGCGCAGCTGCGACTGGGAGTTGAACGCTGGCCACATGCCTGGCTGCTTCGCGTTTGCCGGAGGTGCCGGATGTTTTGTCTGCCGGCTGCGTGGTTTCCGTAGCCGCAATCGCAGTGGCCGGCGATTCTGTGATCGGACTCAGGTTGGCGATTGGTGCAGGGGAGGGCGGTAGGGCAGCAGAATCAGAAAGCGGACCGGTTGCCGGGCTCAAGTCTTTCGCCATCACGATGGGGTCGTCACTCCGGCGCTCAGGTGCCGTGGTCCCTCCCAATTGAGAGTTGGAGATCGGTTGCGCCCCCAATTCACGCCACGCCAGGATGGCGATGATGGCCACCAATACTGCCGCGCCCACTCTCAGCGTCATCCGGTTGAGGGCGAATCGTGCACGGAACGGTTGCCTCTGGTCGCGAGCGGGAACCTGCGCGGATGCGGCGAGGTCCAACTTCCGCTTTTTAGGGAAACTGGGGAGGGCCGAAATCGCCGATGGGTTGAAGCCTTCGACCGTGCCCACGACCGCCGCTTCATATATTTCGTGTGCCGGATGATTGGCCGCTGCGCGATACAAAGATCCCATCAGCTGCTGCTGGCGGACGTTCAGAACGGTTTGGGGAAGGCTGTGGAAGTTCCTGAATATCCAGTGAAGATAGACTCGATCCCAACCCGAAGCGGGAGCGTAGATCACGCCACGACCAGTATCGAGCGCCACCAGAACCAGTTGCGAAAACAAGCGAAACTCCAGATCAGATTTGTACGCCGGCTTTCCCGAACGCAGTTTGATTGCCAGATAGCGCCGAGGGTAACTGGTTACCATGAAAGATGTTGTCGTGGATGGGTTTAGCGATTGATTGAAGTGAGTGCAAAAGTTTTCACTCCGGACTGCCATCATTGCATCCATCTTGAAGCGCAGCAGCCGTTCGTTGAAATCTTTGGATCTATTTAGCGCCCGGCGCTGCCGGCTGGCTCGGTGCATCTTGCCCCGCGGTGGACATAATGCCCGCGCGCCAGCCGGCGAGACGCCGGCGCTGCGAAGGTCAACGTCGAAGCTTTTTTCTACTCCCCTTCCGGCATGGCCCGGAGGCCGCTCATGGAAGCGATGTCGAGGCGAAAGAACACCAGTTCCATTGCGAGATCGCTAGTCTGTTCGCGCCTCTCCGCCAGAGGGTTTTGCCAGTAGCGGGAATGCTGTGCCAACTGTTTCTGGGCATGTTCCCGCTCATACGTGTATTGCGGCTCCCGCAGTTCCAGGTAGGTCCCGGTCACGACTACGCTGGTCCAGTTCGACCGGTTTCCGATTTCGTCGGCCTGCAGGCAAAGCTTGGGATTTTGCCGCATCCACTCAATCTTCTGGCCGAAGGTCGAGAAAAAGTGGAGTTGACCGGGCTCGTAGGAAAATGTTACCGGCACCACATACGGTTGATCGTTCAACGAACAGGCCAGCCTGCCGATCGATACCCGTTGCAGCATCTCAACGCATTCTTCCTGGGATATGGGAATGATTCGCATGACGGCTTCTCTCCTGAACACGCCACAGCAAGTTTAAACCACGCCGCCCTTTTCGCCCCCGCCAGGCAGGGCCGGCACCCACTGATTCGCGCTTTTGTCCAATGAGTGGGTTTCGCCACAACGCACCACGCCTGGTGCGCGTACTTAAGCCTCGAGATCGAACCGGGCAGGGAACCTGGAAAGTGAGAGAACAGGCCAATCACCGCTCATTCGCAAAGGAAATCGAATGAGTGGGCGCCCGGGGGAGGGTCGCGCCTGACGCAGCAGTGACGTCCTAATCGGGGATGGTCCGAGGTACCTTTTCGTCTTTCGCGAACAGCATCTTAAAGTCTTCCACGGCAGTCAGAAGCACAACGATGGCGGAGCCAACTGCTCCCAGCACGAATAGCGCTTCCAGCAGCCGAATAGCAGAGGTAAGCAGCATGGAGAAATATCCAACCCTTCACCTCTAGCTAACCAAAAAGCGCATAAAAAAGTCGTAAAATTTACCGATTCGTTTCCCGAGCAGGCAACGTGCACATCCTTGTATCCATTGAATTCTCTCCCCCTGCCGCAAATGTGTAGAATGCCCACAAGGGCTTTGGGGTGTGGATATGTTTAATTCTCTGGTTTCGGTTGTGGCTCATGTCCTGAGCTGGATGTTTGTGATTGGCATGGTGGGCTGCGTTCTCCTGGTTATTCCGATTGCAGCCTATCAGCTGTTCAGCGTGTTGTTCGAGAGAGACCGTCCGGAAGACTTAGACCCCGCGCAGTATCCCCGGCCTGTCCAATGAGCGTCCCCGTGTACCAGGATAAACAGTCTCGAGAGGTTTGCAGATACTCCTCGGCGGCCCTGGCTCTATCGCGCTAGATGCCGGTCTTGGCGCTGTGGCCCAGGGCCACCAGGAAAATGGCACTCTTGCCTTCGGCGTGAGGAGAGAAGAACGCAGTAACGTCGTCGTCGAAAAACGTCAGGCCGGTGGCACCCAGATGTTGCGCATATGCCGCAAGGTAGAGCCTGCCGCCGATGATGCCGGCTTCAAGTTGCACGGCGCGATATCCGCGATTGCCATAGCGCTGCAGGATGGGACGCAGGTCGGCCAAAAAGAAGACATCGACCGCGGCGTCCGCGGGCAGGGCTTGCTGCAATCCGAGATATCCGGCCTGATCGCGGAAATCTCCGTGCTTCAGACATTCGAGTACACCGCGGCCGCGGTGGAACACGTAGGCTCCCGGCTCTAATCCTTCCACGGCGTGAACGATCACATACAGGTGGTTGAGTTGCGAGCCCGCGGGATCGAGGAAATCGGCGGGGACGCCGCGCGTAGTACGGTCGAGCATGGTGGAGAGTTGTGCCAGCGTAATCGATGACCGGGCAAATCTGCGGCTGGAACCGCGGCGCAGGATGACCTGTTCGATGGGGTCGCGAGGCATGGCCTCGTCAGATAAGGGCTGAAGCTGAACAACACGTCCCGCCGGCGGCGGGAGGTAGGTCAGCGGAGTTCCGCCGCGCCATCCTGCGACTTCCTCTGGCGAGAACAGCGACGAAGCGGCATGCATCTCGCGCATGAGCGGATAGTCGATCTCACGGCGGGAGAGCGGAACAGTTTCGAGTCCAAGAGGATCGAGGTTTGCTGAAGCCTGTTTCGGAACCGTGGATGCCTGACCGAGCGGCACCAGCGAGAAAGCGACCTCGCGCTGCGGATCGACGTCGAGCAGGCGATTTACAGCATCGTCAACGAAGCCACACACCACTTTGGCGGGCAAGCCGAGGGCGGTGCCGACAGCCAGCAGGTTAGCGAGCAGGGTGCCGTTGTCCCAGCCGAAGTGGCGGTAGGTGCGGTCCTGATACTTCCAGGCATTGCGCCAGTAGGTGCAGGTGCAGACGATGGTCAGCGGGGCGTGGACGATAGCGGGCTCGGCGAAGGTAGCTTCAATAAGCACGCCGCGATAGTCTCCGGCGCGCAAGCGGCGCAAACCGAACTCGGCGGGTGCGAAGTGATACACGCCAGCCTCGAGGTTAGGCAGGTCGCCGCAGACCAGATACAGCTCGACCTCGTAGAGCGCTCCGGTGCAAGCGGCGGCGCGGAAGTAGATTTCGCCGCCGGGATACTTTCTGTGCCGAGTGATGCCGGCCGACAGGTAGAGCAG
>DATGYF010000372.1:0-23372 GCA_035298145.1 Terriglobales bacterium
GTGTTGACCGCGTTGAGCAACTTTCCTCCAGCGCATGACTACGTAGTTTCTTCTTTCATCCCCGACGTGGTCATGGACCTGGAAGCGCGCGGCCCCACGGTTTGCATTGGACTCATCTGTGAGACCTCCGCCCAGCTTGCCCGCTGGCGTGACCTCCCGGTTGATTGCGTGATTCTTCACCAGTCTCTGGTAAACCGCTTGCTGGTGCAGGATATTCAGGGGGCCGGCCGCAGAATTTTTGTCTGGACCGTAAACGACGAGGAAAGCATGCGTCGCCTGGCTCACTGGGGAGTGGACGGAATCATCTCCGATGACACCGAACTCCTGGTGCGCACCCTGAAGGGAACCACCCCGCCGAAGGCCCACAGCGTCGCCGGATGAGGACAGCCATCTCGGGCCGAAGTGAGGCACTGCGGCAATCGACGATAAGGATTTGGGAAGGGCACGACTTCAGTCGTGCCGCTAAGCTCCCGAAACCTGGTCGCGCTTTAGCGCCTGAAGTCTGTTGTTCGTGCGAGCGGCGATGACAGGATAATGGCCGGCGGCTAGTCGGCGGCGGCTTCCAGCACCGAACCCAATCGCGCCGGCTTGCGCAGAAAAGCCGCACGCTCGCTTTCGAAAGCTTCCAGCTGGGCCGCGGACTGCGTTTCATTCCATCCCATCACAGCTCCGATACGGGCCGCAGCCTCGCGGCTGCAGGTCGGCGACCAGCAGGCGCCCAACGCCACCGGCACTCGCCGCAGCAGTACATCCCCTAATGTGATCGCATACTCGCCGGCAAAAGCATCAACCGCCTCGGCCACAATGTGCTCGCTGTGGGAGCAAAGCGGTGCCCGGAGCTCTGTGCTGCGTTGCGCCATACGGGAGATGTCCAGGGCCCGCTTGCCATGCCATTCCACAATGCCGCGGGCGGTGTCCTGGGTAATTCCAGCGGTGTCGCCGATCTCAACTACCCACCGATCGAGCAGCAGCTCCGCGCTTTCCGCGGACGCGATGGCCAGCGCCCTCGAGGATTTTTGCGACACGCCAATCTTCGCCGCGCATTGCCGCGCCAATTCCGCTGCAGTCGTCAACTTGCCGCCAATCACCGAGATCATGTGCTCCGCGCCATCCGCGGCGTGATCGTGCAGGTAGTGTTTGCGGGTCACGGCCGATGCTTTTTCCTTGGGCGCGAAGGGCAGCGGCCGCACCCCGGCGAAGGTGTAACGAATGTCGGCAGCCGACAACTTGACGCCCGGAAACAGGTGCAGCAGGGAGCGCACCAGGTAGTCAATCTCCTCGGTGGAGGGCTGGACCTTCGTCGGATCGCCCTGGTCCGCAACTTCGGTTGTGCCTACGAGCACCTGTTCGTTCCAGGGGATGACAAATATCGGACGCCTGTCCACCGCCTCGGTGTACACAGCGGCGTCGGGAGCGCCAGCGAATCGAGGCACTACGACGTGTGATCCGCGGACACCTCCGACCATGGGGTGCGGCGTCTGAATGCGGGAGCGCTGGCAAACCCGGTCCGCCCAGGGGCCGGTGGCGTTAATGATCCAGGTGGCCTCGACACGTTCTTCCTTTCCGCTCAGTTGATCTCTCAGCAGCACGCCAGCCACGCGTCGATGCCGGACATCTACGGCGAGCACCTGGGTGTGATTGCGCGCCACTGCGCCGGCTTCGGCCGCCTCCACCAGCCATTCCGCGACCAGGCGCTCGGGAAATTCGCACTGCGCATCTTCGTAACTGAACACTGACCAGCGCCGGCCGGAGTCGAGCAGGCGCTCCAGTTTTTGCTGGTCCGCACGGCTCGATCCCGGTTGCAGCCTGCCGCCACCCAGCCTGCGATACAACCATAGCCCGGTGCGGATGGCGAGAGCGCTGCGCCCGCTGTTCTGATCGAGGGCCAGCAGAAAATGTATGGGATGCACCAGGTGCGGCCGCTCCTGCAGCAGCCGCCGGCGCTCGAGCAAAGACTCGCGCACCAGTCCGATCTCGGCATGTTCCAGATAGCGCAAGCCTCCATGGATGATGCGCGTGGCCCGGCTGGTGGTACCCGCGGCAAAGTCATGTTGCTCAACCAGCAGGGTACGGCGGCCGGCGCGCGCGCACTCCCGGGCGATGGCGACGCCGTTAATTCCGCCGCCAATAACGATCACGTGGAAGCGTTCGCCTTCCAGCGGACGCCGGATTGGGGGAGCATAGTTCATGCGCGAAAGTGGCCTCCGAAGGCCCGGTGGCGCCACCCTCTAAGGATAACCTGCCCCGGTTTGACGATTCGGGAAAGATAACGTCAGTGAGCAGATCAGCTCCGCTCGCTGTTTCGATAATTACAGTCAAACCTTAATCCCTATCTGTAAGCAATTGAATAACAAATACTTATATAAGTACAATCGGCAAAACAAGCCGGCGAACAATCCAGGTAGCGCCGGCGTCTCGCCGGCTGTCCGGCGGGCATCCTGCCCGCCGCTGCGGAAAAGCTGCAGAAATTGCAAAGCAGCCAGCCCCGTGCTCACACCACAAACGCCGGACCTCGGCTTCATTGCTCAACGCACGCCCGTCGTTTACATTGTTGGGGCCTCATGCCAACAACTGGAGAACGTTTCGAACGCGCGGTCGCCATCATGGCCCGGCTGCGCGGCCCAGATGGCTGTCCCTGGGACCGCGAGCAGACCTTCGATTCGATCAAGCCGTATACCCTTGAAGAAACCTACGAAGTACTGGAAGCCATCGACAATCGGGACTGGGATGAACTGCCGGGCGAGCTCGGCGACCTGCTGCTGCAAGTTCTCTTCTATGCCCAGATGGCAAAGGACCAGGGCACATTCTCGATCGACGAAGTGCTGGATCGCCTCTCTGACAAGCTGGTCAACCGGCACCCGCATGTTTTTGGCGAAGTGAAAGCCGAGACTTCGTCCGAAGTGCTGCGCAATTGGGAGGCCCTCAAGGCGGAAGAAAAGAAGAGCAGAGCGGCAACCGGAGCGGCTGCAGGCCCATCCCAGTCCGTGCTGGCAGGCGTTTCTGCCGCGATGCCGTCGTTGATGGAAGCTTACAAGCTTAGCTCGCGCGCGGCGCAAGTGGGCTTCGACTGGCCAGACATCGCAGGGCTCTTTGAAAAACTGGAAGAAGAAACGGCAGAGCTGCAACAGGAGCTGAAAGCATTTCCCGCGCCGGGCCCGCGCCCGCACGGACGGGGCGTTGCCGGTTCGGGCGTTGAACGGGTGCCTGAAACTCTCCGGCAGAAGATGGAAGAGGAAGTGGGAGACCTGTTCTTTGTGCTGGTGAATATTGCGCGCTATCTCTCGCTCGATCCGGAGTCGGCGCTGCGCAAGACAAACC
Organism: Terriglobales bacterium; assembly: GCA_035298145.1. GTDB lineage: Bacteria > Acidobacteriota > Terriglobia > Terriglobales > Acidobacteriaceae > JAIQFF01. The sequence goes on from DATGYF010000372.1 coordinate 3,319, forward strand.
GCAAATTCAAACGGCGCTTTGGGTGGATTGAGGACCAGTTGCGCGCCTCCGGACGGGGTCCGCAGCAGGCTTCGATGACGGAACTGGAGTCGCTATGGCAAAAGGCCAAGCTCCATTTGCGGGAAGACGAGCGGGCCGGCAAGCGTGAGGCGGGATGACCGAAAGCCCGATGGTGGTCCGCAAGTGCCATAACCTGGATGAAATGTCGGCCTGCGTTGCGCTGCAAAAAGAAGTCTGGAATTTCGCCGAAGCCGAGTTGGTGCCGCTGCGCGTTTTTGTAGTAGCCGAGAAGATCGGCGGACAAGTTATCGGCGCATTCGAGGATGGGCGGTTGGTGGCCTTCGCCTTGTCGCTGCCGGGCTCGCGCGGCGGACATTCCTATCTGCACTCGCAGATGCTGGCCGTGCGCAGCGAATATCGCAACGCCGGGCTGGGCCGGCAAATCAAACTTTTTCAGCGGGAAGACGCACTCGCCCGGGGATTCGAATTGATCGAGTGGACTTTCGATCCCCTAGAAATCAAGAATGCTTATTTGAACATCGAGCGCCTCGGTGCCATCGCGCGCCGCTACAGCGTTAACCAGTACGGAATCACGTCTTCGCCGTTGCAGGGCGGATTGCCCTCCGACCGGCTGGTGGCGGAATGGTGGCTGAAATCGAAGCGGGTGGAATGCCTGTTGCGCGCGGCGCAGAAGCCCGGCTTTGAGATCCTGAAAACGATTTCAGTTCCCGCCGAAATTTACGAATGGAAGGCTTCGCCCGTAACCCGGGAACGCGCCCGCGAAGTGCAGGATTGCAATCGGAAGGATTTTCTGCAGGCGTTTTCCGACTGCCTGGCGGTCCTGGGCTACGAACGCGATCAGCAGGGAGCGGGAAAGTTCCTCCTGGGGCGGTGGGATGAAAGCTGGATTTATCCGTCCTGAAATCCTATGAAGATTGAAAACATTACACTGCGCGAAATCCAGATGCCGCTGGTTCATTTTTTCGAGCCCAGCTTTGGGCGTGTGTACAGCCGCCGCATCCTGCTGCTCACGGCCCGCTGCGAGGGAATTGACGGCTGGGCAGAATGCGTCGCTGGCGAAGATCCGTACTACAGTTCCGAATGGATCGAAACCGCATGGTCCACTCTCAAGCACTACCTGGCGCCGGCGGTGATGGGGCGGCCGCTGGCAGCGGCCCGCGAAACCGCCGGACTCATGGCCAAGGTGCGGGGCCACCGGATGGCGAAGGCGGCAATTGAAAATGCAGCCTGGGATGCCGAGGCCCGGCAGAAAGGCCAACCCCTTTGGCAACTGCTGGGAGGCACGACCCGCGAGATCCAGTGCGGTGTTTCGATCGGTATCCAGGATTCCGTTGAACAGTTACTGGCGAAGATCGAAACTGAGCTGGCCGCGGGCTACCGCCGCATCAAGGTGAAGGTCAAGCCGGGGTGGGACGTGGATGTGCTGGAGCGCATTCGCGCGCGCTGGCCGGATATTTTACTGAGCTGCGACGCCAACTCCGCCTACACCCTGGATGAAGTTGAACACCTGCGCAAATTTGACCGCTTCAATCTGCTGATGATCGAGCAGCCGCTATGGAATGACGACATCTATTATCATGCCAGGCTGCAACGCGAGCTGCGCACCGCCATCTGCCTGGACGAGTCCATACGCCATGCCCGCGACGCGGCGGCGGCTGTCGAAACCGGCGCCTGCCGCATCGTAAATGTCAAAGTCGGCCGGGTGGGGGGCTTCAGCGAGGCCAGAAAAGTGCACGACGTCTGCCAGGCCAACAACGTTCCGGTATGGTGTGGCGGCATGCTGGAATCGGGCGTGGGACGAGCTCACAACATCGCGCTGTCCACGCTGCCAAATTTCCGTCTGCCTGGCGACGTGTCCGCGTCGAAGCGCTACTGGAAGGAAGACATCATCGAGCCCGAAGTCGAAGTCAGCGCCCAGGGCACAATCACGCTCTCCGACCAGCCCGGCACCGGCTACCGCATCCGTGAGGACCTGATTGAAAAGCTGGCAGTAAGAAAAGAAACGCTCACTCCATAATTAGAACAAGAGTGTGGGAATGAGAGAGTGTCCGACCCACACCGTCACAGCTTCATTGGGTGGCTCTGGGCGGCTGATTTTGCGCGATTGCCGCCTGCTGTTTCTTCAGCAGCTGAATACCCTGGGCGAATGTAAGGTCGGCAGGCACGGGACGGAAGTCGCTGTAGGTCTCGGTAGACTTGATGTTGATGCTCTTGAACAGAAGAATTCTTCCGGTGAACGCAAGGTCCATGCGCGAGATGGCCCAACTATCGTCGCTGATATCGGTCTGATCAACCTGGAAGTGGCCGCCCTGATCAAGATGGCCGAGAATTCCCCATCCGAAGCCCACTTCTTTAAAAAGCGTGCCGTCGATTCTGGCGATGTGCTGTTTTTGCGCATCGATCAGGACCACTCCCTGCATGCCGACCAGGACCTGCTCCACACGCGTGGGCGGGTCGTAGCTCGGGTCAGGACGGAACTTGAGCCGCAAAAGCCGGTCGCCGGGTTTCCCCACGCCGGGCCTGCCGTTTTCGCTGCCATCGTATTCATAAAGAAACGCGTCGGGCATCGCTCTCAGGATCCGGTTGACCCGCTCGGCACTCTCCAGTTCCAGCTTGTGCTTGCGCTCCAACTCATCGGGCCGGCTCAGGAAGCGTTCGATTCGGCCATACTCCGCTCGACGCTGTTCCTGATTCAGGGGCTGGTCGTTGTTGGCCACTACCATACCCACCATGGCGTCGCGGGTCTGCACCATGAGCCTGGTCTGCGAACCGCTCGGCGTCACCTTGCGCTGCTGGAACATGTATTTCGTGCTTTGGTTGTCGTTCTTGATCTCATTCGCGACTGCACGCCTGACCAGTTCCCTCGGCTTGATTGCAGGTGGCCCTTGCGCTGGACTTAACGGGCCAGCGGCAAGAGCCAGCGCCGCCAGCAGAATTGGAGCGGCAGTGTGGAAGAGGAATGGTTTCATAACAGTAAGCCCAGGGCGTACGCAACTCCTAGATTAGACGAAAAAACCGCAAGGAGTGTTGTCTAAAATGGGATCAGCGCAGTCGTCGGTCGTCAGTCTTCACTCCCTTGCCGAGATCAGCGCCGAATCGCTGACGACTTACGACTGACGGCCGAAGACTGCTCAAGGAACCGCGAAAGGCACCGGGTTTGATCGCCAATTCCAGAGGGCGCAGGTTGCTCAGGTCATCGTCGTGGGATATAGTTCGATGAAGCAGGAATGGCGTTCGCAGAGGGTTACGGGGTTTCCTTTCTGGCTTTTCTGGCCCTGACAAGTCACAGGTGACTTGGGTTTCCCGTGCACGTCCGGTGTGGTAAATGGCCCAAGGAGGCCGCAATCATGGAAACGCCGAAGACGGCAGAGTTTGCGCATATAGGCAAGTCGGTCATCATCAAGGGGGAACTCTCGGGAAGTGAGGACCTCTACGTGGATGGCCAGGTGGAGGGGAGCATCGAGCTGGCGGGCAATCGTTTGATCATCGGACCTCATGGACAGGTCCGGGCCAATGTAAATGCCAAGGGCGTGATCGTGCAGGGTAAGCTGGATGGAAACATCCGCGCTTCGGAGCGCGCCGAATTGACCAAGTCCGCCATCGCCGTAGGCGATATCACCACGCAGCGGGTGGCCATCGAAGAGGGGGCATACTTCAAGGGCAAGGTTGATATTCAGAAGGATATGGCGAAGGCAGATGGGGCCAGGACGGCAGCGGCCGCCAGTTCGTCCGCGGCAGCAAGCGCCTCCGGGGGTTCCACCATGGCCGTGAAAACGAACCCGAGTGAAGGCAAGTAGTTCCTGCCCCCGATTCTCCCCGGCTCACGCGGCAGCGAGCGAATGAGCCGGACGCCCAGCGTTTGCCGGCGGCGTGAGTTGCGCACAGCTTCATGAAATTTTTTGGTTCGACAAACAGCACCGCGCAGGATTCGGCGGCGGCCCAGGGAGCCAAGCTCACACGCCGCTCCAGCAGTCTTGCCCAACTGATTAACACCCTGGAATCAGAAGACAGTCTCTGCATACTGGATCTGGGGTCCACCTCCCCGGCCAACATCCGCTACTGCACCGAGCGTGGCCACAAAATCTACAGCGACGACCTGCTGATTTCTTCGACCGACCCGTCACTCGCCATCAAGGACGAGACGGGAAAGCCGGCCCTGGACAGCAAGCGCTTCCTGGATGAAAACCTGGTCTATCCCGGCGCGCAGTTCGATATTGTGTTGTGCTGGAATCTTGCCGACTACCTCGATGAAAGCCTGGTGAAGCCCGTGATCGGACGGCTCTGGTCGCTGCTCAAGCCCGGCGGCATGCTGCTGGCGTTTTTTCACACCCAGGAGGCGGGCCCCGACGCGCCCTGTTACCGTTACCACATCGTGGGCGGCGACGTTCTGGAAATGCAGCACATTGCTCGCGGCGACGGAAAAAAAGGTGGCCCGGCCGGCAAGTTCCGGCTGCAGCGAGTGTTCAACAATCGCAACATAGAAAATCTTTTCCGCGATTTCGCTTCCATAAAATTCTTCCTCGCCCGCGACAACGTTCGCGAAGTCCTGGTCGTCCGCTAACCGCATTTTTTGTAACGCCGGCATCTTGCCGGCTGTCCTGAGGGCGTCTCGCCCTCAGCAGTGGGGGAACGTCCCCACGACAGCGCGGGGACCACGGCGCCACTCCACTCCTTCTTGATGGCGCAGGACGAGCGAAGACGCTCGCGCCTGCATGCCTCAGCGGGTCTTGCGCACTAAATAATTGGTCATCGCGGGAGTGCGCTCCAGAATAAACAGCATCGGTTTGCGAATCGAACCGGGCAGGACAAGCATGCGGCGGATCGCCGATGAGGCGCGAAACACCGGCAACAGCGATCGCTCATAGGCTCGGCCATAGCGCCGCGCCGCTTCGCGCAGGGAAGCTTCGCCCGAGAAAAAAGACCCGAGGCAATGCCCGGCCAACGCGCCGCCTCGTAGCGCAAGCGAGATCCCATCGCCCACGAAAGGATCGACGAAGCCCGCAGCGTCTCCCACCATCAGAATGCCGTCCCGCTCGGGCTGCGGCTGACGGAAAATCAAGGGCGAAGTGCTCACGGGATCGCTCAGCGGGCTCCACTTCCTGCTGCGCTCGCTGAGCGAGGGATGCCGCGCAAACACGTCGGGCAGAGTGCTGGCCACATCGGCACGAACCATGGCTGAGGCGTTTACCCGTCCGCCGCTCTCGCCGGCAACGGCGACCGGCTGTACCCCGCAGTATCCGCCTTCAAAGAAATACAAATCCACCGAGGGTTCGGATGGCGGTTCCGCAAAGTGGGCCTTGACCCCCAGCCATTTCTCCCGCCGCGCCCCGTTTTCCGCGGGGGGAAGATTGAGGTTTGACCAGCGTCCCGAAGCATTCACCAGGGCCCGGCTTTCAAACTCCCCGTCACTGGTCGCGATGCGGAAGGGACCGCGGCCGGCTATGCTCTGTACCGTGACTTGCTGCCGGGCATCCACGCCCGCGCTTCGAGCCGACTGCCAGAGCGCGGCATCAAGCTCGAAGCGAGCGATGCTGGCGGCGGGCGGGTCCACGCGGGCCCGGAGCGTGCGCCCATCGAGGAACACCCGGGCGCGCGGGATCTGAACCGCATCTTTTATCAACCCGGCAGGTTCACGATCGAGAAACTCTGCGAGCAAGCCGAGCGCTTCCGCGGACACAAACTCGCCGCAAACTTTGTGGCGGGGAAATCGTCCGCGCTCCAGCAGCAGGACGCTGGCGCCCCGTCGCGCCGCCGAGATCGCGGCCGCAGTTCCTGCCGGGCCCGCTCCGATGATGATGAGATCGTAGTCCACTTAGTTCCCGGTTCTCAGTGTTTCCACGCTACCACGCCCATGCGGAACATGTAGTGACGGTGAATCTCTACTCTGGCGGCCCTGGTTTGCGCCAGCAAGCTTTGCATCTCGTCCACCGTGTAGGCCTGGCGAACCGAGGCTGGGGCATCATGACGCGTAAGCCGGCTGCGGTAGAGAGGCATTCCGGCGTACACCAGCGACATGTGCAGGGGATGCCGCACCAGGTCATTGATCAGCACCGCAACCCGGCAAACGCGCAGCGCTTCGTTTACAAATTGCACAAGCTCCTGTGGAGACAAATGGTGGGCGAACAGTGTGCTGCTCAACACATCGAACGATGCGCCGGGGAAGGGAAGAGCGAGAGCATCACCGGCCACGGCCCGCCCCCCATCGTTCAGATGATGGCTAAGATGAGATGCGGCGCGATCGAGCGCAGTGATTTGCAGCCTGAATCCACGATGAAGCAGGCGCTCGCCGGCGGTCTGCGGCACGTATCCAGTGCCGGCGGCCACCTCCAGCAGCGACAACGATGACGAGCCGATTTGCCGCGCTACGCGCCAGATCATGTCCTCAGTCGTGGCGACGCCTCCGAACCAGCGATTGATTCTCCGCAGGTCCCCCAGCGAGGCCGCGACCTCAGCGGGAGTTCCGCAGTCGCTATCAAGCAGTTCAGGGATGGCTACGCGCTTCATAAAAACCGACCGTCGGTCGTAAGTCTTCGGAGAAAGCGGGCGATTCGCTGACAACCGAGAACTGGTAACTGGCTACTGCTCTTGAAGGTTTCCCGGTTCCTAAGTTGTGAGCCGGCGGTAAGGAGCCGCGCCGATTCGCTGACGACCGATGACCGAGGAGTGACCACTGTCTTTAGACTTCCGCGAGTTCCTCTTCGAGCAACTGTTTGCTGTAAAGGTCGCTGTAGTAGCCGTTGCGCGCCAGCAGTTCGTCGTGGGTGCCCAGTTCAACGATGCGGCCGGCGTGCAGCACCGCGATCCGGTCGGCATTGCGCACGGTGGAGACGCGGTGAGAAATGAAGATCGTAGTCCGGCCCTGCATCACTTCGCGAAGATGATTGAGGATCTTGTCTTCGGTGTGGGTATCCACGCTGGAGAGGGCGTCGTCGAGAATCAGGATGCGGGGATTGCGGATGATGGCGCGCGCGATCGCCGTCCGCTGTTTTTGTCCTCCGGACAGGGTAATTCCGCGTTCACCGACGAGCGTGCGATAGCGCTCGGGAAATTCTTCAATGTCCTGGGCGATGCTGGCCGCCTCAGCCGCCGAACGCACCTCTTCTTCGGAAGCATCGGCCTTGCCAAAAGCGATATTTTCGCGGATGGTTTCGCTGAACAGAAACGTTTCCTGGGGCACAAAACCGATCTGCTGGCGCAGCGGCTCCAGGGGAAACTCACGCACCGGCCGGCCGTCGATCAGGACGCTTCCCGGGGCAGCATCGTAAATGCGCGGGATCAGGCTCACCAGCGTGGTCTTGCCCGAGCCGGTGGGGCCAACAATCGCAAGGCTGCTGCCCGCCGGGACCTGCAGATTGATGTCATGCAGCACCGGCACGCCGTTGTAGGCAAAGGTCAATCCGCGGAACTCGATCTCTCCCCGGATCTGTGTGGCGTGGGCGCCCTCGCCAGCGGCCTTTGCCTTTAGCGCTGAACTATCCTCAATTTCGGGCTGTTCCACCAGGATTTCGTTGATGCGCGCCATCGATGCAGTCCCACGCTGGAAGATATTGATCACCCATCCCAGCGCGATCACCGGCCAGGTCAATTGCACCATGTAAGTGTTGAAGGCCACGAAGCCGCCCACCGTCATGCGTCCGTGCAGGACTTCCCGCCCGCCCAGCCAGAGCACCAGCACGATGGCCATGCCCAGCATGGTTTCCAGTGTGGGCCACAGCATTCCCATCAGGCGCACCAGTTTCAGACTGCGGTGAATGTATTCGCGGTTGGAAGTCTCGAAGGCCGCGATTTCCGGTTCTTCCTGCACATAGGCCCGTACCACCCGGGCTCCGGAGAAATTTTCCTGCGCCCGCGCCGAGATCTCGGAAAACATGGCCTGGATTTTCTCAAAGCGCTCATGAATCTGTTTTCCGAAATACTGCACCGTAATGCTTACCACCGGCAGCGGCAGGAAGGCATACATCGTCAGCTTGGGACTGATCGAGAGCATGAAGGCCAGCGCGCCGGCGGTGAACACAATCGTGTTCGCCGAATACATAATGGCCGGACCTAAAAGCATGCGAACGGCATTCAGATCGTTGGTGGCCCGGGCCATGATGTCGCCGGTGCGGGTACGCTGATAGTAGGAATAGGAAAGACTCTCCAGGTGGCGAAACAGATCGTTGCGCAGGTCAAACTCAATCTCGCGTGAAATGCCGATCACGATCCAGCGGGTCAAAAACTGAAAGATGCCCTTGATCGCCGCCACTCCCAGCAGCTCCAGGGAATAGGTCAGCAGCTTTTCGCGGCTCACTTCGGTGCGCAGGCCATCCACGGCATGGCGTAGGACCAGAGGAAACAGGATCCACACACCGTTGTTGATGAAAACGCAGATCGTGCCGACAACATAGCTGCCGCGGTACTTCTTCAGATAGGGAAACAGTGGACGCAGGTTTTTGGGCAGCATGGCCTTCTAGTAGATGCAATTCTAGCAGCCCAAGCTTCATCACGCCGCCAACTGAGAACCGGGAACTGGAAACCGAAAACTGGGTTCTAAGAGTAGTCCATCCTGGCCGTCTAGAAAGTTGGAATGGAGCAGTAGAATGCGGAAGCTCAACGGTCCTGCCAAGTCTCGCGGGTGAGGTCGCCCGCGGCTGTCATAGTAACCAGGCTCTAGGCCGAAGCTATCGCCGGCCAGAGCTTATGATCCGGATAAAAATGAATAGCCGCCGGCCGGCATTGGGGTTACTGGCTCGGCGTCGCTTCCGGGCTCTTTCCCTGCATGCGATTCATGAAGCGTTGCTCGCGCGCACTCATGAGGGCGGCCAGTTTTGTTTTCTGTTCCGGCGTCAGCACCTGCACCATTTCCGAGCCGGTGCGAGCGTACTGCACGATGAGCTCAGTCATGGCCTGGCTCTGCTGCGACGCCAGCTCGCGGACTTTCGCTTCGTCGAAATTCCCGTTCATGACCTGTTCCCGCAACTGCGCGTGACCCTGGGCCATTTGCAGCATCAGTGGCTGCATGGCCGGCTTTTCCTTGGCCATGATGGCTTTCACTTGTGCCTGTTGGGCATCGGTAAGGTCGAGTTTATGAATGTAGTAACCCATCATCGGCCCCCCGAACATGCCATCGCCGCGCATGTGGCCTCGCCTCATGCCTTGGGCTACCGCAATGGCTGCGACCACCGTCAGAACCAGAACTACGGCAAGTGTCTTGAAGTATTTCGGTTTCATATGTGCTCCCCTCCGGCTCCGTTCGCTGCGGCGAGGGCAGGATGCCCTCGCGACAGCCGGCGGGACGCCGGCGCTACAACTAGCTACAAGCATTAGAAGCTCCTTCTGCCGCGGCGGCGGTAAAAACTCGGTCAAGCGGAGTAAAGTTTTGTAAAGAGTAAGCTCTGGCCTGTTGACAATTCTTTACCCCTGCAGGCCCTTACCCGCACGCGAAAATCGCGGTCGTAGAAGTACAATGAAGCCTGTGGATCGCATACTGGTCATCGATGACGACGTTGAATTGTGCAGCCTGGTAAGCGAGTACCTGGCCCCGGAAGGCTTCCAGGTCGAGTCCGCCGCTGACGGAACTCGCGGGCTGGAGATGGCGCTGCACGGAGAATTTCTGCTGGTGGTGCTCGACGTCATGTTGCCCGGCCTGAATGGCTTCGAAGTCCTGCGGCGGCTGCGCGACAAATCCAGAATCCCGGTCCTGCTGCTGACCGCGCGCGGCGAAGACGTGGACCGCATCGTGGGCCTGGAGATCGGCGCCGACGATTATCTGCCCAAGCCTTTTAATCCCCGGGAACTGGTGGCGCGCATCCGCGCGATTCTGCGAAGGACGCGGTCCTCGGAAAGGTCGGTGAGCGGACAGCCCGCGGAGATCCTTCGCGTGGGCGAGGTCGAACTCGATCCCGCCACTCGCACGGTTCTGCAGAAGGGCAAGCTGGTCGAGTTGACTTCGGTTGAGTTCAATCTGCTGCACGTGCTGCTGCGCGAGGCAGGCCGGGTGGTGCCACGCGAGCGGCTGGTGGACATCGTACTCAGCCGTAAGTTCTCTCCCTTTGACCGCAGCATTGATATGCACGTGAGCAAGATTCGAAAAAAGCTGGGCGAGTCCGATTCCGGTCTGGACCACATCAAAACGGTGCGCGGCGTCGGCTACATCTTCACCCGTCCGCAGGAAGTCTCGGCCGACAAGGTCAGGAGCGGTGGACAATGAAAAGTCTTTTTCTCAAGATTTTTCTTTCCTACTGGGTGGCCCAGGCCCTGTTCGTGGCTCTTGCCATCCTGATCACTGTGGTGATGCGCGAACGCGGAGAGTCGGCCGCCTGGGACGCGCAACAAGCCGCTGTCCTCAACAAGGCGGTGCAGGCGTACGAACAAGGCGGCCCGGCCGAGACGCGGCGTTACTTTGAGGAGGTACGCGACTCGTTTCACGCTCGCGCCTACCTGCTCGACGACCATGGCCAGGATGTCTCCGGACGCGAACTGCCGCGCTGGGCGGAGTCTTTGGGAAAGGGAGTCGAACCGCCACGGCGCGACTTCTGGCAGCGCGTGACCCCCAGCCCATTCCGCCGGCAGGTGCAGGTTGCAGCCAGCGGACACCGCTACACCCTGGTGGCGTTCCTGCCTCCCGGCGGGCCTTTCGGGCCAGGCGGCGTTCCCGGCCTGAGCATTCTTATCGGAATCATTTCATCGGGGCTGGTCTGTTATTTGCTGGCGCGATATTTGACTGCGCCGGTAGTGCGCCTGCGCGCTGCCACGCAGCGTCTGGCGGCGGGCGATCTCAGCGCCAGGGCGGGCGGTCTGGCGGCCCGGCGCCGCGACGAGATGGCGCAACTGGTGCGCGACTTCGACACTATGGCGGAACGCCTGGAAGCGGCGGTCCATGCCCAGGCGCGATTGCTCAACGACATTTCTCACGAGCTGCGGTCTCCCCTCGCCCGTCTTAACGTTGCCTCCGCCTTGGCCCATCAGCGGGCCGGTGCGGAAGCGCACAGCGCCCTTGAGCGCATTGACCTCGAAGCCGAGCGCCTGAACGAACTGATCGGAGGACTGCTTACCATCGCCCGCCTGGAGAGCGGCAACGATGCCCGCCAGAAGTCACCGGTTCTGTTGGGAGAAATCATCGAAGGCATAGCGGCCGATGCGAATTTCGAGGCCCAGGGTCGCAATTGCGGAGTTGAAAGCGTGATCAGGGAAGACTGCGTGGTCATGGGCGCGCCCAGTTTGCTGCACAGCGCGATTGAAAATGTGGTGCGCAACGCCGCTCACTACACCCGCGAGGGCACCAGCGCACAAATCACGCTGGAGCGCGCCGACAGCAAGGGCGGACCCGAAGCCGTCATCCGCATCGTGGACTCAGGTCCGGGTGTGCCTGAGGAAGCTCTTGACAAGCTTTTCCGGCCCTTCTATCGCATCGACGATGCCCGCGGCCGGAAGACAGGTGGCGTTGGCCTGGGGTTGGCGATTACCGAGCGGGCGGTGCGCTTGCACGGTGGGACGGTCAAAGCCAGCAATCGGCCCGAGGGCGGTCTGCAGGTCGAAATCCGGCTGCCTTTGGCGGCGGAAGCCAGCCGTCCCCCGGTTCCCGCGGTCGAACCAAGGGAACCGGTGGAAGCCGGATCGGGTCGCTCAAATTGAAAAATAAACTACCCTGATCGACGGGCAACTTTCCGCTGCCATCGTGGTTCCAATCAGCCAGCGCGGTTTGCTCTTCCCGGTTATTCCTGATACACAAATGAGGGTTACTTTTGGATCTCAAGCTTCGGGCCTAAGCAGTGTGGGGTGCATCGGAAAGCTTGAAAGCACAGGGAGAAGGAAAAGAATGGGGACGAGGTTCCGGTTCCTGGCAGGAGTAGTGGTTCCAGTTTTGCTGCTCGCTCTCAGCGCTTGCAACACCAGCAGCTCATCAACTCCAACCGGTACCGGGGCACTGTTCGTAGCCACCCAGGGAGACTCCTCCGTCTCGGCCTATACCATCGACCTGACGGCCGGCACCCTCACCGCGAATGGCAAGAGTGTTGCCGCGGGCAGCGTGCCTTCCGCCATGATCTTGGCGCCTTCGGGCACGGCTTTGTTCGTAGCCAACAGCAACTCTTCTATCCCGCCAAACAGTCCCGCTTGCACCCTACCCAGCCCCGGAACCATAACGGCGTACACCGTGGGTTCAGACGGGACACTGACAGCCTCCAGCGGGAGTTCGCCCGCCGGATTCATTCCCCTGGCGATGGCCATCGATTCCGGAGGCCATTTCCTGTTCGTGGCGAATCAGGGCCTGCAGTGCGATCCCACCTCAGGCACCATCTCGGTATTTGCGATCAACAATGCGACTCTTACCGAGGTGCCCGGTTCCCCTTTTCGCTCGTCGGCGCCATTAGCTCCCAGCGGCACCGGTCCTTCCGGCGTGGCTGTCACGCCCGATGGAAAGTTCTTGTATGTATCCGATCAGTACGACAACACGGTCACCACCTACTCGGTGGATGCTTCCGGCGTGCTGACCCGCGGACCGGTGGTGCCGGTTGGTACCTCGCCTTCGGCCATGGCTATTTCTCCGAACGGCGGCTTTCTGTATGTGGCCAATACAAGCACGGTGTCAGGTTTCGCAATCTGCAATCAGATTGTGACCAGCTGCAATGATCCCAACGCTCCGGACGGCATTCTCGCCCCCATCACAGGCTCGCCCTTTCCGGCCGGACTGGGACCGACGAACATTGTGGTCGCGCCCTCGGGAAAATTCCTCTTTGTCGTTGACCGGCTTTCCAACCAGGTTTCGGAATATAAGGTCGCCGCCGGAACTGGCGTCCTGACCGCCAATTCCCAGGCCACGATCTCGACCGCCTCCAATCCGGTCTGGGCGGCGATTCGCGTCGGCACCACTATCGACGCCACGACCGGCGGCACCAAAGACTATCTGTATGTAGCCGAGCTGGGAGCGTCCTCGCTCTCGATTTACACCTTCGATTCGACCAAGGGCACGCTGGGCCGCGTGGGCCAGCCCATCACCATCGACGGCGGTCAGCCCTCGGCACTGGCGGCGGAGTAGAGCGGATTTCAAATTTTTTGGCGTCGTCGATTTTCCATGAATCTGTCATCCCTCGGCGGCGCTTGCTGCACTGCGCTCCGGCCGGGATGACAGAGACTTCTTAGCGCGACCGAAAGAGCAACGGCGCGAAATTAGTCAGATTGTCACGCCACACCATCCACACGTGCATGCCTGGAGTTTGGATTGCCGTCGGTTTCAGGCCTTTCTCTTTCAACCAGGCGATAAATTTCTGATTGCCCTCGAACAGACCGTCTTCGGTTCCACATGCCACCCACAGCACTCGTAGCCTGGCATTGATTTCCGATGCCGACGGCGCGTTGATTCCCGGGAAAGACGCTTCGAAACCGTTCTGCCCGCCCAGGGGGGCGGAGCTGAAACCGCCTACGTAGGCAAAGTCGTCGAGATGATTGAGCCCCACCAGCAGGCTTTCCGCGCCGCCCATCGACAACCCGGCCACCGCATGCTCCTCACGTTTATCTGAAAGCGGATATTGCTTCTTCACCAGCGGCATGACTTCCTGAAAAAGTGCGTCCGAGAACCGCGAGTAGTTGCGATGCACCAGTTCGGGATCTTTCCATGCGCTCCATCCTCGCGTGATCACTTCCATGGTCCCGTACCCCAGCGGCATGATCACGATCATCGCCCTGGCCTTCCCCTGCGCGATCAGGTTATCCAGAATCACGTTCGCCTTGCCCATGCCGGTCCACGCGCTGGGATCGTCGCTGTATCCGTGAAGCAGGTAGAGCACAGGATATTTCTGCTTGCTGCCGGGATCGAAGCCGGGCGGAGTGTACACGTAATACTCGCTGTTGATGCCGACAATATTCGAATGGTAGTAGTGATGATGAACTACCCCGTGAGGCACGTTCGCCGGCTCCCATGACCTGGGTGGCTGGCCGGGCACCAGAAAAATATTCTGGTTACTGAAGAAGCTGGTCTTGATCGAAACGTTGTGCGGATCGAGCAACTCGGTGCCATCCACATCGAAGCTGTAGCTGTAGTACTGCGGAGCCAGCTTAGGCACGCTTGTGGTCCAGGCGCCCTCGGGTCCCTTGCTCATGGGAAACGGATCTTTCACACCTTCCAGATGCAGATCCACTTTCGCGGCGTTCGGCATGGCCAGTCGAAACACCGCAGTCCCGTCGGACTGCACTTCCGGATAGGAGGGAGGCGCGGCATCGAGCGGCACCGGAGCAGCGGTTTGAGTTGCCTTGGTGGCCACCTCGGCGCCGGCTGCACCAGGCCATAGACCGCAGCAGAGCACGATTACGAAGAGAAAGTATGAGAAGGCCGCCGGGTGGAAGAGTCGTGACATGAAGCATCCCCAGTTACGTGGAGTTAGTTGCGCCCCACAGTTTACACGCTGAGCTTTAAAAGTAGCGCCGGCGTCCCGCCGGCTGTCCGGAGGGCGTCTCGCCCTCCGCCTCGCAAGCGAGACGCCCCCGACACAGCCAGCGGGGAATCCTGTAAGTTTGTCTGCGGGAGTACAATGTGGCGCCCGCTTGGGCACGCGGGAGGAACCCCGCGGGCGAGTCGCCCGCGGACACACGAGCCACCGACTACCAGTTACGTTGTGAGTCCGGCCCGTATTCTCTTCAGAGTAATGCAGCACAATTTCTTGCGGAGGCCTCATGAAGCAGGCGCTGTTGTGGATGTTTGTTTGTCTCACCCTGTCCGGGGTGTTGTCGGCACAGGCTGAACCCGCGCAACGTACCGTCACCCACGACAGTACGGAGCGCATGTTCTTTCCCAGCGACACATTCTGGGGTTACGGGCAGTTTGACCTGGCGCCTCCGCATAACGAAATTGATCCCAACATCTGCCGGGCGGACGCGGGAATTTCAGGCGGCGTCAACGATCCCTGCAACGCCTTCGCGCGCTACATGATCTCGGGATACATAGAAGCGCATCCCTTTGGCCGCGGACAGTTCCGCAGGTTCTTTCTTTTCGGAGAGCCGCGCTTTCTTTTCGGCAAAAACCTTCCGCAAACGCTCTACACCTGGTCGATGGCGGCGATCGGGCTGGAGAACTCCTGGGGCGGCGGACTCTACCTGGGCAAGGGTTTCGAAATGCGCGTCACCCAGCACTTCCTGTTTACCCGCTTTGGGGCGCGCGACCAGCACCTGGGTGGGGCGGACCTTGGGCCCAATGGGCCCTGGGGCCGCTACAACACCATCGGGGTGCGGAAATATTTCGGGACCAGGCGGTATTGAGGGTATGCTGAAAATCCGAGCCGAGCGTCTTGCCTCCATCGAAACTGCCGAATGAGCTGAGCGGGATGAGTGCCGAACCTGGGGAAAATAGCCGGGCTTTGCCCGGCCTGGGCGGGTCAGAGACCCGCCCCCACACGGACCCTGGCTTCCGCAATCCTGACCTTGCCAGACTAAATCTAGAGCGAGTGTGCGGGCGGCTTTCGCCTGGACTGGCGGCGGCCCTGCCGGGCTTGCTGGGAGAGGCCCCTGATCCGGATGGCGCTCTGCTCTTGTTGGAGCGCTTGTGCGAGTCGGCCGAAACTGTGCGCTTGCTGGAGCAGCATAATTTCCTGGCGCACTACGCCCTGGTGGTTTTCGGGCACAGCCGGTTCCTGGGCGAGACGCTGGTCCAGAATGCCGACCTGCTCGCCTCCTTTCTGCGGGAAAAAAATCTTGACCGCAGCTTTTCCCAGGAAGAATTTCACGAGAGCCTGGCGCGCTTCCGGACGCGCTCCCTGGACAATGATGTGGCGCTCACCCTGGCGCGATTCAAGCGCCGCGAGTATGTCCGCATTATGCTGCGCGATGTGCTGAAGATCGCGCCCCTGGCCGAGACGACCGCGGAAATCTCGGCCCTGGCCGATGTACTGATCGAAGAGGCCCTGCGCGAGGCGGACAGTAAACTGCAGCGGCGCCACGGAACGCCGCAGCATCTCGACGTCCTGGGCCGGCGGGTGGATACGCCGTTTGCCATCCTCGCCCTGGGCAAACTGGGCGGCAACGAGCTGAACTACAGCTCCGACGTGGACCTGATGTACATCTACGGCGACGGCGAAGAGCCGCCGCGGACGCCGGTTTCCAATCGCGAATATTTCATCCGGCTGGCCCAGCACACCACCGACATCCTTTCGCGGATCACCGGCGAGGGGCCGGTATTCCGTATCGATTTGCGCCTGCGGCCGCAGGGCGGGGAAGGCGAGCTGGCCATCCGCCTGTCGCAGGCGCTGACTTACTACGCCGAGGCCGCGCACGACTGGGAGCGCCAGGCGCTGATCAAAGTCCGGCACGCGGCTGGCGATATCAACCTGGCCCGCGATTTCATTCGCGCGGTCCAACCCCACGTTTATACCGAGCAGGTGAATTTTGCCGCCATCAAGACCGCGCTGGTGGCGCGCGAGAAGATGCAGCAACGGCGCCAGTTGGGAAAAACCCTGGGTCAGCCTGACCAGACCATTGATGTAAAGGTCGATCGCGGTGGCATCCGTGACATTGAATTTCTGGTGCAGTGCCTGCAGCGGGTATATGGCGGCGCCGAACCCTGGCTGCGCTCGGGCGGAACCTTGTTCTCGCTGCACAAACTCCACGACAAGGGCCACATCAGCGGCAAGGAATTTCACGACCTCACCAGCGCCTACGAATTCCTCCGGCATCTCGAGCATCGGCTGCAACTGCGTCAGGGACAGCAGACCCACCGCTTGCCGTCGTCCGAGGCCGATTGCCGTATGCTGCAGCGCGCCATGGAAGGTTATGCCCCGGCGGAAAACAGGTCGGGCGATTTGACCTCGGTGGTGCGACGGCGCATGGCGGCGGTGGCCGAAATTTATCAGCGCATCATCTATCAGCAGCAGAGCCGCGGCCGGCAACATTTGCCCGGCGCGGAATTCAAACTGCTGAACGCGCTCGAACCGGTAACCGCTGACCCGTCCAGCCAGCAGATTCTCGAGCGGCTGGCGACCGACGCGCCTGCCTTCTATGACGTCGTGGGCCGGAGTGACCTGAACCCACAGGCACGCAAGAACCTTTACCGGTTCCTGGGTTCGGCGTTCGGCAGTTCACAGCGCTATGCGACCGTGCTGCAACATCAGGAGGGATTGCGTCGCGCCCTCGTCCTGTTTGAAACCAGCGACTACCTGACCGAGATCCTCATCCGCCATCCCGAGGAAATTGTCACGCTGGCGGAGTTGGAGGAGGTCCTGCCCCAGGCCGGCGGCAGATATTTGTTCGAGAAATCACTGGGGTTGACCGAAGCAGCCCGCGATCCTGTGTTTGCTTATCTGGCTGACTCGCCGGTTCCATACGCGGAGAAGCTGGCGATGCTGCGGCAACACTTCAGGCACCGGGCATTCGTGGCCGGGGCGCGGGATGTCATCGAGTCTCGCGATGTGTACGAATCGTTCGAGGCCACCACGGCCGCCGCCGAGGACGTGATGGCGACCGCGGTGCGCCTGGCCGGCGCTGAGGACCTGGCCATCATGGCCGTCGGCCGACTGGGAAGCGGGGAATTCGATTTGTTGTCGGATGCCGATGTTTTGTTTGTGTGCGGAGAAAGCGGTGACCGTATTGCCCTGACCAGGTCTGCGGAGCAGATGATGCATGCGCTCGCGGCTTACACCCGGGACGGAACCGTGTTCCCCGTGGACGCGCGCTTGCGGCCGCGAGGCGGCGAAGGCGAACTGCTTTCCACTCCCGCACAGTTGGCAGCGTACTTCGAGCATGAGGCCCAGGCCTGGGAAGCGCTGATGTACACCAAGCTGCGCTTTCTGGCGGGCTCTCACGCCCACGGTGAACGCGCACTGACGATGCTAAAGATATTATTTGGAAGATTTGCAGCCGATCCCGGCTTCGCCCACGCTGTTCGAGAAATGAGGACGAAGCTCGAATCCGCGGAGGCTCCGGGAAAGAGTTTCAAGTCATCGCCCGGGGGAATCTATGACATCGACTTCATCACCAGTTTCCTGCTGGTGAAGCACGGTGTGGCGGACAAGCGGGGAAGCCTGCGTGACCGGCTATGGCGCTGTGCGGATTCGGGCATTCTGGACAAGAGCCATGCTGGCCTGCTTGACCATGCCGCGGAACTGGTGCGCACGGTGGAGCATGTGGCGAGACTGGTGGTCGGACGCGCAGGAAAGTGGCTGCCTGCAACCGAGCACGGCCGCAAGGTCACCGAGAAGCTCGCCGGGCAAATTCTGGAACGCGAGTTTCCGGACGGGCTGGAGAGCGAGTTGGACCACACCTTCGCCCAGGTCCGCGCGATTTACGAGCAAGTATTCGAGTAGCGCCGGCATCCTGCCGGCTGTCCCGAGGGCGTCCCGCCCTCGGCGGGCTCAGCACTCTGCAACCGAAGATCGCCGATGCTACTGACACTCGCGGGCGAGTCGCCCGCGACCACATGTGCCAATCAGTTCCGGCCCAGGTGTAGGCGGGGACTGGCGCCGGTGTAGTGTGGGTCGGACACTCTTGTCCCACGCTCTTGAAGTCTGGTGTTGCCTGTTTCTTGAAGACTCGGGTGAGAGTTTGTGAACCCAAAATCAAGGTCAAAAGCGTCGGACAATAGTGTGCAACCCGCACTCTTCGGACCTAGTGCTTCGTTTTCAGCGAATAATTCCTCGCCACCCCGAAGCCGGTGACACCGATGTGGACAATCGAGATCCAGCGTTCGATCTTGTGGTGGTGGGCGCGATGCATCCAGTAGGAGAGGCCGACGGAAGTGAGCGTCCCCGCCGCCTCCAGACTGGCAAATGCCGCGGAGTTGTTGACGATGTCGTCCGGGATCAGAATTTCGTCCCGGCCGCGCGCGAGAAAATTGCGGGTGGAAGCATAATCCAGGCCGCGAAAAACAGCGACTCCGGAGAACAGAAGAATGTTCGTGCGGTCCCAGAAGGCGTGCGGCGGGTTCGTGGATGGAGTATCGGGGATCGGGGCGGACGATGAGGATGACGTTGCGGTCGGTTGCTGCGCCGGCGCGGGAAATGGAATCAGGACCCAGGTCACGAGCAATGCCAGCAGGCGGAGCGAGCCGAGGCGCATGCTCGCATTGTAGCGGGAGTACCAGGCCCGCCATCGCTCGGATGGGCAACCCGCCACCCACGTAGGCCCGGACGTCCTAGTCCGGGCGGGCGAGCGAAGCTCGCCGAGCTTTCAACCTTGAATCTCGCTTCCGACCACACCAGGCCGAGCTTCGCTCGTCCGGGCGGGTGAGGACCCGCCCCTACGCGGTGGTGCTTTATAATTATCTGTTTTGACCCACAATCTTTAACCACCAAGGCGGAGGGTTTAATGGCGGCTTCCTATAACGGTGTGCCGGTCCCGGCCAATGGCGCCCGGATTTCCTACAGCAACGGCACATATCAGGTCCCCGATAATCCGATCGTGCCCTTTATTGAAGGCGACGGCACCGGACGCGACATCTGGAAGGCTTCAGTGCGGGTGTTCGACGCCGCGGTGGAGAAGGCCTACAAAGGGAAACGGCGCATCGCCTGGTTTGAGATATTCGCAGGGGAGAAGGCGATGGCGAATTTCAAGACCTGGCTGCCGGACGACAGCGTGGCCGCAATCCGCGAATTTCGCGTGGCCATCAAGGGGCCTCTCACCACGCCGGTGGGTGGCGGAATTCGCTCCCTGAACGTGGCCCTGCGGCAGATTCTCGATCTGTATTGCTGCGTGCGCCCGGTGAAGTACTACAAAGGCGTGCCCTCGCCGGTGAAGCATCCCGAGCGCATGGATGTGGTGATCTACCGCGAAAATACCGAAGACGTTTATGCCGGCATTGAGTGGGAGCAGGGAACGCCGGAGGCCGCGCGCCTGATCGAGTTCCTCAACCAGGACATGCTGAAAGGGGGGAAGAAGCAAGTACGCCTGGATTCGGGCGTCGGCATCAAACCGATTTCAATTACCGGGACCAAGCGCCTGGTGCGCATGGCGATCAAGTTTGCCCTGCAGAGCGGACGCAAGAGCGTCACCCTGGTGCACAAGGGCAACATCCAGAAGTTTACCGAAGGGGCGTTCCGCAAATGGGGTTATGAACTGGCCACCGAAGAGTTCCGCGA
>DATGYF010000373.1:0-4975 GCA_035298145.1 Terriglobales bacterium
ACTGTGTTCATCGACGAGGCAAAAATCCGGGTCAAGGCCGGCGACGGCGGCAACGGCTGCATGGCTTTCCGCCGGGAGAAGTACGTCCCGCGCGGCGGCCCCTCGGGCGGCGATGGCGGCAAGGGCGGCGACGTCATCATGGAGTCGAGCGAGCGCCATAACACCCTGGTGCACTTCCGCTTCAATCCAGAATACAAAGCCCAACGCGGACGCCACGGAGAAGGTTCCAACCGCACCGGCCGTGAGGGTGTGGATGTCCTGCTGAAAGTGCCGGTGGGCACGATCCTGTACGACGACGAAACCGGAGAGAAGGTGCACGACTTCTCGCGCCCGGATGACCGCATCGTCATCGCCTGCGGCGGCCGTGGGGGTCGCGGAAATGCCCGCTTCGCCACCTCAACTCACCAGGCCCCGCGCGAGCACGAACCGGGGCGTCCCGGCGAAGAACGCGTTTTCCGCCTGGAACTGAAACTGCTTGCCGATGTCGGACTGGTTGGCTATCCCAACGTGGGCAAGTCCACGCTGATCTCACGCATCTCGGCGGCGCGACCAAAGATCGCGGACTATCCCTTCACCACGCTGCAGCCGAACCTCGGCGTGGCGGTCGTCGGCCAGCCCCCTGACGAGAAAAGCTTCGTCGTCGCCGACATTCCAGGATTGATCGAAGGCGCCCACACCGGCGCCGGACTGGGCACTCAGTTCCTGCGCCACATCGAACGCAACCGTCTGCTGGTGCACCTGGTCGATGTTTCCGATGGCAGCGGCAGGCCCGATCCGGTCAAAGATGTGGAGGTCATCGCCGATGAGCTGGCCAGCTTCGGAGCTCATCTCGACGAGAAGCCCGTGATCATGGTGGCCTCCAAGATCGACGTAGCCGACAAAGAGAAACTCGCGAAGCTCAAACGCTACTGCAAAAAGAAAAATCTGGAGTTATTTCCAATTTCCGCCGTGACCGGCAAAGGGATTGATGATCTGAAATACGCCATCGCGGAAAGAGTGGAAGACCTTCGTTCCCAACCCGCCGAGCCTTCTGAGAACTGACAACTCACAACTGAGATCTGTTCTTAATACAAATCCCATTGGGTATGAGTCGAGGTAGAACTCAGCCCCTCTTGTACAAGTCCTCCACCGCCTGGTGCACCTTGTCCGAAAGCGCTTCCATGTTCCGCAAGGTGTACTCTGCAGTCGAAATAGGTTGCCCCACCCGCATTTCCAGCGGCCGGCACTTAATGTGATAGGTATTCATTGGCAGCAGGTCGAACGTGCCGACCAGAGCCACCGGCACGATATCAACCTGCGCTTTGATCGCCAGGAATAAAGCACCGGGTAAAAATGGCTTGATCTCGCCATCGGGCGTGCGTCCCCCTTCAGGGAAGATGACCAAGGGCATGCCGCTTTTCAGGCTCTTCAGCGCGGCACGAATGCTGCCGATCGAGCGCGACGGGTTCTGCTGGTCCACGCAGATTTGTCCTGAACGCTTGAGGTGCCACCCCACAATCGGATACGAAAGCAATTCCTTTTTGAAAGCGATGCGGAACTCAAAGGGCAGATAAACATACAACACGGGAATATCGAGCGCGGAAGCGTGATTAACCGCGTAAACGTAGGGTTTCGAGGTGTCGATCGCATCCAGCCCGGTCACTTTCGTGGGCGAGGCAATCGTCTTCATGATCAGCCATGACCAGAAGCGTGCGAAGCCATGCAGGATGCGTCCCTGGTTCCCCAACAACGACACCGGAATGGAAACAATGCCCAGGACGACGGTGTACATCCAGATGAGGGGATCGAAGACGAGATATGAGCGCAGACGGCTGGGCCAGCCGTAGCGCCGGGAAACGGCTGCGGTCGCGGGTTTAGAAGGACCCAGGTGAGGCGTGGCCTCCGCCGCTTCCGCGCTGCTGTCCATCTCGATAGGTGTTTTCGCCGCTGGCACTGCTTGTTAGATGCGCGCCCCGAGCAGTCGCATCGCCTCTCCTACAATGTATATCGATCCCGTAATAACCACCACAGCACCCGGCCGGACCTGGGTTCGCGCCAGCTTCAGGGCGGCGGCGACGTCCGCGGCCTCTTCGATCTGGCTCGAGGCCCGGGACGCCGCTTCTCGAATCTCATCAGGCACGGCAGACCGCGGATTGTCGGCGCGGGTCGCGATCACACGCTCCGCCAACGGAAACAGGATTTCCGCCATCTCGCCGATGGCCTTATCACGCATCGCGCCAAAAATAAAAATCAGGGGACGCTCGGGATAGCAAGCCGAGAGGGTGGAGCGCAGCGCCCACGCTCCCGCCGGGTTATGCGCCACATCGAATACATATTCGGGCTCGTCGGCGCTGGTGGGTATCACCTGGAAACGCCCCGGCCAATGGGTTTCGCGAACTCCCCGTTCGATCGAGCCAGCCGTTACTGGAAACCCCTGCCCACCCAGTTCCCCGGCGGCCGCAATTGCCAGAGCGACATTTCGCAACTGGTGCCGCCCGATCAGAGGAGTTTCGACCAGAATCTGCTTTCCCATCACCTGCAGCGGATAACGCGAAACCGGACTCGTCTGATTACCAGCCGCCAGGTATTGTGCGCTGGCGGGACTCACCGGCGGCACATAGGGCACCGCATTCACCGCCCGCGCGCCGCGCTCCAGAATCGTGTTTCCGATCACGTCGTTGGCCTGAGGCTGCTGGGGCAGAGTGACCACTAGGCCGCCCGGACGGATGATTCCCGCCTTCTCAGCCGCGATCTCAGCCACCGTGTTGCCCAGATATTTCTGATGGTCGAGCGAGATATCGGTGATCACGCTGACTCTCGGGTCCACCACGTTGGTCGCATCCAGGCGCCCGCCCATGCCCACTTCGAGCACCGCGATTTCGACTTTCCGGCGCGCGAAGTGTTCGAAGGCAATCGCCGTGAGCATCTCGAAAAAGCTGGGATGCCAGGGCACCTCGCCTTCGCTGACCAGACGCTCGGCAACACGGTCCACCAGGTCGTGGACCAGGGCAAAATCGTCGTCGCCCATCTGCTGCCCATCGATCTGTATGCGCTCATTGATCCGCACCAGGTGGGGCGAGGTATAAAGCCCGGTGCGAAGCCCCGAAGCCTGCAGGATCGAAGCCAGGGTGGCCGCGGTCGATCCCTTGCCGTTAGTCCCCGCAATCAGCACGCTGGGGAAATGCCGCTCGGGGTTGTCCAGCGCCGCCAGCAACACCCGCATGTGCGCCAGATCGAACTTGTGCGAGGGCGTCTGCGCCAGTTCATGGCCCAATGCGTACATGCGCGCGATGGCGGTTTCGTAGGAAGACAAGCTCTCAGCCTTCAGCTCTCAGCTTTCAGATTGTTAGTTTGCAACTTTGGATTCGGATTTGCCACAGTGCTGCAGCCAACCTGAGCAAACATGCCTCGAATGATGCGAAATCGCGCTTTGGCTGAGGCCTGGCGGCTGAGAGCTGACAGCTGGTTCTAGGCTGACGTCTGACGACCGACGACTGAAGACTGGCCCATAAATTCCAACGCCCGCGAAATATACGACTTCAGCTGCCGCCGGTGCACCACGGCGTCCAGCATGCCGTGCTCGAGCAGAAATTCACTGCGTTGGAAGCCCTGAGGAAGCTTCTGACGGATGGTCTGTTCGATCACCCGCGGGCCCGCGAATCCGATCAGGGCGCCGGGTTCGGCGATATTCAGGTCGCCGAGCATGGCGAAGGAAGCGGTCACGCCTCCCGTAGTAGGGTCGGTCAGGATCGAGATAAACGGTACCCTGGCTTCATCCAGACGCGCCAGGGCGGCTGAAATCTTGGCCAGTTGCATCAGGCTGATCACGCCTTCCATCATGCGGGCCCCGCCCGAAGCGGAGACGATCACGATGGGCACCCGGGTTTCGGTGGCCTGCTCAATGGCCCGGGTTATGGCCTCGCCCACCACCGCTCCCATGCTCCCCCCAATGAACGCATACTCCATCGAACTGACGATCACCGTGCGCCCGTTCAGTTTGCCGCGCGCATTGATTACGGCGTCTTTCAATCCAGTGTCGGCCTGCGCCTGCTTGAGGCGCGCCGAGTACGCCTTGAGGTCCACGAATTTCAGCGGATCGGTCGAGGTCAGGTTGGAATCGGAGACTTCGTACTCATTGTCATCCAGCAACTGGGCCAGGCGGGTGCGCGCATCGATGCGGAAATGGCGGTCGCACTTGGGACAGACGTTGAGGTTCTCTTCCAGGTCTTTCTTCCAGATGATCTGGCGGCAGGTCTCACACTTTACCCATAGCCCCTCGGTGCGCACCTTGCGCTCGCCCGAGGTGTCCAGCTCGCCGGCTTGTCGTTTGAACCATGCCATAGGAAGAAACTTTCGAATTGTCAGATTTTGGAATTGTCGAATTGAAAAGCGACCTCATCGGACTTTCAATCCGTCAATTCGAGAATTCCAAAATCCGGCAATCGTCAGTACTCAATCCCTCTCTGCGCCATTACGCCCTTTTCGTATGCGTGCTTGACCTGGCGCATCTCGGTCACGGTGTCAGCGACCTCGACAATTGTCGGATGAGCATTTCGCCCGGTCAAGATAATGTGCACCATTTCAGGTTTGCTCTTCAGAGTCTCCACCACCTTGGCGGGATCGAGCATGCCGTAGCTGATGGCGTAATTGATCTCATCCAGGATGACCAGGTCCCAGGCGCCGGAATGAATTGCCTGGGCAGCCTCTGCCCAGGCCTCTTCTACCATGCGGACATCTTCGGGATCGGGCTTTTCGGTCCCCACCTTCACGAAGCCGCGGCCCATCTGCTTCATGATGAACTTATCGCCAAAAGCCTGCACCGCATCGAGCTCGCCATAGTGCCACGAGCCCTTCAAAAACTGCAGCATCAGGACGCGCATGCCCTGCCCCACCGCCCGCAAAGCGGTTCCCATGGCAGCGGTGGTCTTGCCCTTGCCCGGGCCGGTATTCACGATGATGAGACCACGGCGGATGTCCGGCATACCGGCGAATCCAC
>DATGYF010000374.1:0-2703 GCA_035298145.1 Terriglobales bacterium
GCGACCGCCGAGGTCACCTATAACGCGGCTTATCCCACGCTGGGTTACGCGGCTGCCTTATCCAACCTGGGCGGCCTGCCCGCCGGATGCACTCCGAGTTCGGCCACGGCCTGTCTGATCGACAGCGTGCTTTCGACTGGGGTGAAGAGCGGTTACGCGTTCAAGGCTACGGGTTTTCCTTCCGGCAGCAGCCCCGTCAACATCTCATTTGTGGTGGGTGCTGCCCCGTCCGCGTTCAACCAGACGGGTGTCCGCAACTTCTGCATAGTTACGGATGGAGTTTTGCGCAGCAATCCCGGGGTATCGGGCGGATTGCCGGCCCCCGACACAGCCACCTGCGTGGCCTACGCGATCGCGCAATAGAGCAACGCTTTCAGCCCGTGCCTGCAGTACCCCTTACCACTTCGGTTCCGCGACCAGAGTCCAGCTCTTTACTTTCGTAATGCCGCGCATTCAGCCCGCCATTCCAGCCCGCACCGCGATTGAAATATACTTTGTCTGAAACCCAGGCAAGGCGTCGAGAGACGGCCCTGCTCCCGCTATGGCAGCCATCGAAATACTCGGTTTGGAGAAAACCTACAGCGTCGGCTTCTGGCGTAAGAAGCCCCGATACGGCTTGCGGCCGCTCCACCTGGCTATCGAAGAAGGTGAGGTTTTCGGCTTCCTCGGTCCTAACGGCGCGGGCAAGACCACCACGCTCAAGCTGCTCATGGGCCTGATCTTCCCAACTGCCGGATCGGCCCGCATCCTGGGCATGGAACTCGACGATCCCAGGATGAAGGCGCAGATTGGATTCCTGCCCGAGCAGCCTTACTTCTACGACTATCTCACCGCCCGCGAATTACTCGAGTACTACGGACAGCTTTCAGGGGTTGATCCCAAGCAGCGATCGCGCAAAGTCAACGAGGTCCTGCACCGGGTCGGGTTGCCAGACGTTGGGGGAGTGCAGTTACGCAAATTTTCCAAGGGCATGCTGCAACGGGTGGGAATCGCGCAGGCCATTCTTCACGACCCTAAGGTCCTGTTCTTTGACGAACCGATGTCCGGCCTGGATCCCATGGGCCGCCGTGAGGTTCGCGACCTCATGGAGCAACTCAAGCACGAAGGAAAAACCATTTTCTTCTCCACCCATATTCTGTCGGACGCGGAAGCGCTGTGCGACCGGGTGGCCATCATCCACCAGGGCGAACTGCGCGGCGTGGGCGCCGTGGTTGAGCTTACCTCCAGCGTGCATGGCCGGGTGGAACTGGTGTGGCACGGGACGACGGTGCCGGCATCGTTGCGGGCCCTGGGCGCGGAATGTCACATCATTGGGAGCACAGTGCGGGCGGTCCTTTCCGAGGCCAACCAGGACACTGCTCTCGAAGCCCTGCGCCGGGAGCGGTTGCGCTTGATCTCGGTGACTCCGGTCCGGACTTCGCTGGAAGATTACTTCATGCAGAAGCTGCAGCCGGCAGGCGCCACAGTTGGAGGGAGGGCATGAGCGCGCGCATCGTTCACATTGCTTCCAACACCTTCCGCGAGGCGGTACGCGACCGGGTGCTTTATAACCTGATCGTGTTCGCTCTGCTCATGTCCGGAGCGTCGATTCTGGTGGGCCAGATCTCCATCAATATCGAACGCCTGGTGGTGATCAACCTGGGCCTGACGGCGGTCTCGCTGTTCGGGGTGGTCATTGCCATCTTCATCGGGATCGGGCTGGTCTCCAAGGAAATCGAGAAACGGACTCTCTATACCGTGCTCTCGCGGCCGGTGCGGCGCTGGGAATTTATTGTTGGTAAATTCTTCGGGCTGGCCGGCACGCTGCTGGTGAATACGTTTTTCATGGCGATCGGGGTCTTTGCCGCCCTGCTTTACGTTTCCCACCGTTTTCAGAAACCGGATGCATGGGTGCTGGTGGCGCTGTATTTCATCATTCTGCAGTTCCTGATCATCACCGCCCTGACCCTGTTCTTTTCGTCGTTCTCTTCACCGCTGCTCTCGGCGGTGTTTGCGTTCGCCCTGTTTGTGATTGGCAGCTTTGCCGAGGACCTGCGCGGATTCGCCGGCATCAGCCAGGGCGTCACCCGCTGGCTGGCCACCGGAGCGGCTTATATCGTCCCCAATTTCTCCGCCCTGAATGTCATCAGTTCAGTGGCGCACTCCAACCCGGTCCCCGGCCAAGTAATCCTCTACAACAGTGCCTACGCTTTGGTTTACGCCACCGTGGCCATCTCCGGGGCGGTGCTGGTGTTTGAACATCGGAACCTGAAATGACTTGCCCGCATTCGGGCAACTCAAGGGCCCCCATCCGATAGCGATGGTGCCCTGACTGGGCCTCCCCACATTGGTGGCCGGTTTGACG
The DNA here is from genome assembly GCA_035298145.1 of Terriglobales bacterium. Lineage (GTDB taxonomy): Bacteria > Acidobacteriota > Terriglobia > Terriglobales > Acidobacteriaceae > JAIQFF01. The sequence goes on from DATGYF010000374.1 coordinate 2,345, forward strand.
GGGGGCGGGTTTTCCATCAGGCAAACAGCTGTCGAGCCGTATCGCAAATTGCCAGCACAGCTGGGTGCTTGAGCTTCCTTTCCACCGAAATCGCGTAGAACCGGTTGCGCACGTCTTCGGTGCGGCCGATCCGCTGCAGGCTGCCCTGTTGTTCGATCTGCTTTTCGAAGACCGAAGGAATGGGGAATACTCCGATACCCGCCTGCCCGAAGGCCCGCAGCAGGGCATGGTCCTGGAACTCGCCTGTAATCTGAGGCCGAATTCCCTGGGAATCAAACCAATAGTTTAGGTTTCTGCGGGCTCCGGTATTTTCCACAGGCAGCAGCATGGGAGCGCCATCCAGCGAGCGCGGAAAGTTG
>DATGYF010000375.1:0-5064 GCA_035298145.1 Terriglobales bacterium
CTCGGCCTCGGCTCCCGACTGGCTACTCTTCCGCCAGTCATCGTAGAGCATGCCGCCCTTGGGGCTGGGCACGACCCGGGTCACGTCGCGGATAAACTGCTTGAGCGTGGGCACCGACGATGCCCCGAACTTGGAGCCTGACACCGCAACATCCATATTGAAGTACGCCACCGCGTTGGCCAGTTCGGTTTCGTGCTGTTCGCCCCACTCCGTGGAACCGATCAGTCCTTCTTCCTCGCCGTCCCAGCTGCCGATGACGATTGTCCGCTTCGGCTTCCACCCTGACTTCAGCAGTTCGCCGATGCCGTGGACTGATTCCAGCATCGCGGCCGTGCCGCTGTTGGGATCAACCGCGCCATACACCCAGGCATCGCGATGATTGCCAGCTACGACCCACTCGTCCGGCAGCTCGCTGCCGCGCACCCGGCCGATCACGTCCCAGATGGTGCGCAGTTGATAGTCTTGTTTGAGATGAATCTTCACCTTGGCCGGCCCAGGCCCGACGTGGTAAGTGAAAGGCAAAGAGCCCTGCCACTCGCGCGGCGAATCCGGCCCGCCCAGATGCTCGAGGATGGGCCAGGCGTCCGCGTAGGAAAGCGGCGTGGTGGGAATTCGGGGCAACTGAGCCGCCTGCTCGGGAGCCGTGCGTCTGGACTCCTCGAGCGAAGGTACCGAGGCAATCCCCGGGGTGGTGGGATCGCCCGGATACTGGAACATGTATCCGATGGAACCGCGCTGCACGCCGGTATCGGGACGCCAGGGGCCCTGCGGATATTTATCTCCGTGGCGCCAGCCGTCGTCGGCCGGGTCGGAGTAGATGAGCACGCCGGCCGCGCCGTGTTCCTGGGCCACGAATGCCTTTACGCCGCGAAAGTTTTGCCCGTAACGCACCAGCACGATCTTGCCCCGAACGTCGATCTTCATCTGTTCAAGCTTCTGAAAATCGGCGGGCGAACCGTAGTTGGCATAAACCACTTCCGCTTCCACGTCACCTGATGGCGACATGCTGTTGAAGGGCATCACTACGCGGGGATCATCCTGGTAGGGATCGCTGTTGACCCGCTCGCGGGTGGGGCCGTGCATGATGACTCCGTCGGGCGCGGTCATATCCACGCTGATCTCAGCCGGGTAGTTCATCCAGACGCGGTATTCGACGATCTCGGTTTCGAGTCCGGCCTCGCGAAATTTTTGAGCAACGTAGTCGGCTGTGGCCCTGTCCTCGGGAGTGCCCGCCATGTGCGGCGCCTGGGTGAGGATGCGCAGGTGTTCTTCGGCCAGCTTGGGATCGGGCACCGCCAGGAAACGGCTCTCGAGCGCCGTCTCGTCCGCCGAGTTGTGGAACCCGAAGAGGGGTGCTGCGTCCTTTTCAGGCAGAGCCGATTGAGAGGTTCCGCCCATGTTGGAAAGGGAAAAAATGGAAAAAAGAACGACGGGAAGAACCGCTGCGGAAATAAATTTCATCGGGCTCCTGGACGGCGGTAGCGCTGGCGTGCCTCAAAGTCCGGCGAGGTCATGCAGCACCGCCAACGTTTCGTCGAAATCTGGAAGCTGGTCCACGGGATAGATGCGCGCAAACCGGATCCTACCCGCCTTGTCGATTACAAAAATGGCGCGCTCGCTGGCCCCCTTGAAGGGATCGGTCTCCCGCAACACTCCATACTCCCGGCTGATGGCTCCATGCGGCCAGAAGTCGCTGGCCAGCAGGAAATCGAAGGGACCGATCTCGCGCTCCCAGGCTGCCGCATTCATGATGTGATCGACACTGATGCCGAGCACTTCCGCCTGCCGGGCTTCAAGCTTTTCCCGCTCCACCTGGTAAGCGACCATCTGCCGGGTGCTGACCGGGTCCCAATTTGAAGGGTAAAAAGCCAGGACCAGGTTGCTCCGGCTCCATTGCTCAGAGAGGCGAGATTGCTTTCTTACGCCACCGATGAGAACTGGAACATCGAAATCGGGCGCCATGTCGCCGGCCTGCAACAAAATCGTTCACCTCTCACACATGTGTGTGGGTCGGAGACTCTTGTCCGACGCCTTTGAAGTTGATCCAGGACTGGGCAAAATAAAACTTTAGTCAGAAACAGCAAGTCAAAAACATCAAAGTCAAAAGCGTCGGACAAGAGTGTCCGACCCAGACACGGCTAGCGCGTCTGCCCGTTGCCCGTTACTTCGTACTTCGCCGAGGTCAGTTCGGCCAGGGCGAACGGGCCGCGGCAGTGCAATTTCTGGGTGCTGATGCCCATTTCCGCGCCAAAGCCAAACTCGCCTCCATCGGAGAACCGGGTCGAGGCGTTCCAGTACACCACCGCGGAATCCACCCCCCGAAGAAACAGGCGGGCCTGCGCTTGGTCGCGAGTCACAATCGCTTCCGAGTTCTTGGTGGAGTAGCGGTTGATGTGGGCAATGGCCTCCTCGATGCCGGCCACAACCCGGACCGCGATGCACAGCCGTAAATATTCTTCGATCCAATCCTGCGCCTCGGCGACGCCGACACGCATCCCGGCGGCCAGGCGGCGAGTCTCCTCGTCGCCCCGCACCTCGACCCCGCCATCCAGCAGCTTCTTGACGATGCGGGGAACATATTCCGCCGCGATGTTCTGGTGCACCAGCAGCTTCTCCGCTGAGTTGCACACCGACGGACGTTGCGTCTTGGCATTGATCACGATGGTGTCCGCCATTTCGAAATCCGCGGACCGGTCCACAAAGATGTGGCAGTTCCCTGCCCCGGTCTCGATCACAGGTACGGTGGCGTTGTCCGCGACATAGGAAATCAGGCCCGGCCCGCCGCGGGGAATGATCACGTCCACGAGGCCGCGCGCCTTGATCAGCTCGTGGACCGAATCGCGAGTACTCGAATCCAGCAGCTCGATTGCGCCCTCGGGAACTCCATCGACGCGGTTCAGAATCTCGACCAGCATATGATTGCTGTGGGCCGCTTCCTTCCCGCCGCGCAGCACGATGGCGTTTCCGGTCTTGAGCACCAGCGAGGCGCAATCTACCGTCACATTGGGCCGCGATTCGTAAATGACACCCACCACGCCCAGAGGCACACGCACTTTGCGGATACGCAAACCGTTAGGGCGGCTCCATTCAGCGATGGTCTCACCCACCGGATCTGGAAGGCTGGCCACCTCACGCACGCCCGACACCATGGCCGCGATGCGCTCCGGGGTGAGGAGCAGCCGGTCGCGCATTGCTCCTGTGAGTCCAGAAGAATCCAGGTCCGCCTGGTTGGCTTCAGTAATATTTGCGGCATTGGTAGCAATGGCGTCGGCCATCGCCACCAACAGAGCATTCTTGTCCGCCGTCGTCAGCTGTGCCATCCGGGTTGCAGCTCTCTGCGCGCGCAGCAGCTTGTCGCGGGTCGAGCAGGGAGTGCGCAGGCTAGTTGCCATTGGAAGACTTTCTTTTCTGCGGAGGAAAATAAGTTCCGATCTTGCGTTCGAGGGCCCACGGAATGGCGTGGGCATGGCGCCCGTTGGCAATGGCGACGCTGGCGCCGGCTTCGCTGGCCAGCTTGGCGGCGCGCAGCTTGGAACGCATGCCGCCCGTACCCAGTTTGCCCTGGCCGTTGCACACGGCTTCCATGGACGCGGTCAGCTTGCTGATCGTGCGCAACAGGCGCGGACGTTTACCATTGGGAAAGTAGAAACCATCGACGTCGGTAAGCAGCAGCAGCCAGTCGGCCTTGACCGCGGTGGCCAGCAGGGCGCTTAGTTCATCATTGTCGCCGAAGGCTCCCACCAGCTCGCGCACCGAGACGCTGTCATTCTCATTCACCACCGGCACCACGCCCAGCTTCAGCAATTCATGCAGCGCATTCTGCAAATTGCGATAGCGGATGGGCGAAGTGAAGTCGTCGCTTGAGAGCAAAAGCTGGGCCACAACTTTCTTGCCGAAGAAAAGCTGCTCGTAGGTATGCATCAGCAGGCTTTGCCCGACCGCGGCGCAGGCCTGCATCAGAGGCACAGTGGACGGCCTTCGGCGAAGGCCGAGATGGGTCATGCCCGAAGCGATGGCCCCCGAGCTGACAATCAGATATTCGTGCCGCGAAAGATCGAGCTGGTCCACCAGTGCCCGCATGCGATTGGTGTCGATGCGGCCGCCGGGCGCGATCAGACTGGTACCGACTTTGACCACGAGACGCATGTAAGCCTTCTAATTTAACAATTAAGACGAATTTGGGCGAATGTAGGCGCGAGCGCTCCGCTCGTGCTGCAGTACCGGTGACTCCCGCACGAGCGAGGACGCTCGCGCCTACATTTCTCGGGTTAAACTATTTTTATGGCCGTGCAGGATTCGACCCAGCGCTTTTCGTCGCGTGTGGAGAACTACGTTCGCTACCGGCCGGGATATCCGTCTGCCGTTATTGATCTGCTGAAAGATGAATGTGGTCTGACTCCCGCCAGCGTGATCGCTGATGTGGCATCCGGAACCGGTATCTTTACCCGCATGCTGCTGGAGAACGGCAACCGCGTCTTCGGCGTGGAGCCGAATTCCAACATGCGAACGGCCGGCGAGGAATCCCTGCGCGCCTATCCTCGCTTCACCAGCGTCGCGGGCACGGCCGAAGCCACGACGCTGGATGATCACAGCGTCGATTTTGTAACCGCCGCCCAGGCAGCACACTGGTTCGATCGCGAGAAGGCGCGGCGGGAGTTCATCCGCATCTGCCGGCCCGGCGGCTGGACCGTGCTGCTCTGGAATGAGCGGCGCACCGGATCCACGCCCTTTCTCCACGCCTACGAGCAGTTGCTGTTGGAGTACGGAACCGACTACCAGGATGTTCGCCACGAGCGCACTACACAGCAGATAGAAACCTTCTTCGCACCCTCGCGATTTCAGTCCCGGACCTTTGACTATCAGCAGGTATTCGATTATCCCGCGCTTGAAGGGCGATTGCTATCCTCGTCGTACACGCCACAACCCGGCGAAACCAAGTTTGCGCCTATGCTGCGCGAATTGCGCCGAATGTTCGATTCGCATCAGGCGGATGGTCAAGTCGGGTTCGAATACGACACCCGGGTATATTACGGACAGTTGGTTTGAGCCTCCCGCTAAAAACAG